>NZ_JAKKRO010000085.1:0-14512 GCF_025654235.1 Shewanella sp. SM32
TCAACAAAGCCACCGTCATCATCCTGAAACGCCAACAACTGACGCTTGCGATAACTAAAATATGTAGGAATGATGCCCTGACGTTTTGCAAATTCAGTTTGGGTGAGACCACTTTGGGCTTGCTCGGCAAACAAGGCCAGCCATTGTTCTTTGGTACGGTGCATGATGATTACCCTGGCAGTTGATAATGGCAGACAGGGTAAAGTTGATCAGTTAGGATTGGAATGTGTGGTTGGCGTTACGCTTACGAATAATATTATTTTCCCGTAAGAAGTTAGCCAGAATAGTCGCTGGAATACCAAATTCGGTATATTTGCCAGTTTCAGCATCTATGCCCGGTGTTGTTAATAAGAACTTACAAGGGTCAACAAAGTATTGGCCTTTTTCATAACCTTCGAAGGAGTGCCATTTCTGACCAGGTTCGAATTCGAAGAAGCGTAAGTCATCGGCCATTTGTTCGGTTTCATAGTCTTGCCATAGGCGGCCGTCGATCATTGTTGGCACGAATGGTTTGATATATTTACACTTTTTGAGCAATAGCTTACGTGCTTCGATACCCGCTTTTACCGCTTCGCGCCACAGATAACGACCGCTCGCGCCTTCATGCATTTTCGCGTTTACATCTAGCGCTGCAAATAAAGGATAGAAGGGACTGGTAGAGGCATGCATCATAAAGGCGTTGTTAAAGCGTTTATGGGTGCAATATCTATCTTGGCCTTTGATATGTTTATCTTTTTTATGGATTTGCGAGGTTTGTGAGAAACCCGCCTGCTGTTTATGCACCGACTGAGTCACGATAATGCCTGGATCTTCAGCAGTCAGTTCGAGCAAGAGTGGTGAGCAGTCATTCATCATAGGGATGAACTGTTCATAACCCACCCAAGCCGAGTCGAATAAGACGTAGTCACAAAGATGGCCAATTTTATCAATCACTTGGCGAGCATTGTAGATAGTGCCGTCATAGGTGCCGAGTTGGATTATCGCCAAGCGGAATGGGCGTTTTTCATCGGCTCTTTCTGGCGCGACTTCACGAATTTGCTCTCTTAAATAGGACTCTTGGAAACAGTGGGCATCAATGCCACCAATAAATCCGAAGGGATTACGTGCCGTTTCTAAATAAACAGGTGTAGCACCTGCTTGAATTAATGCGCCATGGTGGTTTGATTTGTGGTTATTGCGGTCGAATAACACGAGGTCGCCTTTCGCTAACAGCGCATTAGTCGCGACTTTATTTGATGACGAAGTACCGTTAAGTACGAAATAGGTTTTATCGGCATTAAAAACTTTGGCAGCGTATTTCTGTGCTTCCAGTGGAGCGCCTTCATGGATCAGTAAATCACCCAGTTTCACGTCGGCATTACACATATCCGCGCGGAAAATTGTTTCGCCAAAAAAGTCGAAGAATTGGCGGCCCACAGGGTGTTTACGGAAGAATTGTCCGCCTTGGTGACCAGGACAAGCAAAGGTAGAGTTACCCATTTCGACGTATTTTTTTAACGTACCGAAGAAAGGTGGCAATAGCGCTTGTTCATATTTACTTATTGCAGTCTCAACCTGTTTTCCGTAGAAGTCAGTGTTATCACCGCAGAGTTCAAATACCCCTGTAATCGATGAGCAAACATCATCAGGGAAGGTTTCTTCACAGCAAACTGAAACGAAAATGGGCAGTTTCAATCCGGTGTTTTTAATCTTTTCAACAATACCATTTCTAACATCATCAACAGAGACGACAGCCGCGCCCACATCGCAAAAATCTGTGGTTAAACATTGACAACTTCTCTGTCGATATCGAAACAAGATCTAACAGATAAGCTAGCGGCTACTTTTAATGATTTCATAGTTAATTTCCCTTTTACTTTATAAAAAATAGATACAAGTGTGCCTATACCTAATTAAAAATATTAATGGTATGAAAATTAGATATAGCTATTCCGTGCGCAGATTAAATGTGGTTATGCCAAAGTTACGAAATAAATATAAGTAGAAATATATTTATTGAGCGTATGAATAGCTTAGCCGCAGTAAAACTGCACTGATAAAAGAATGCTTTGATTAAGGTGTTAGATAATAAACCAAATGAAAACAGTACGATAAGTGTTTGCGCCTATTAGGGCAATAGCACTTTAGACTTGTTAATTGGCCTACTACCTACGCTAAGGTTAGCGGAGGAAGATAAAGGAGTGATCGAAATAGTCACGTTGACTAGGCATCATGATATGCCGTGTGCGCCTGATATGCGCCATAATTTTAGATTTCCTCTTCATATACGACTCCATTATGACTTAGAGAAAACGGTTAGGTTTTTATTACGTAATGAATTTTATATGCGAGTTATAAATAAAATCATGACCTATGTCTTATTTTTAAATAATTAGCACGTCAATTTAACTTAATTTATCGATATTAAATTGAGTCAATCATGCTTAAGTATCTTCATCTAAATTATGAAAGTAAATATTATCAGCATTATTTAAATAATATTATTTGCATAAAATATCTTATTTCAAATATCTAATCTTAATTTAAAGGCTGCTGTAATCATCATTCCGATTTATACCGCATTCCATATTTGCATTGTTATGCAGATATTTTCGTTAAAAAATCATCATCCTGCTTGAAAAATGCAAAAATGATAACTTTTTTCTCACATTTGAGCATTTGGGGCAGAAAGTTGTCGTTTTAGGGCAGATGTTATTTTTTTGATTGACGTAAAGTGAGTCAGGTCGAACATGAATAGGAGATAGACATGAATAAAGGGTGGTTAGGGGCGAGTTTAGTGCTTGGGTTATTCGTTGGACAAGCAAGTGCTATGACATTAACGAGCAAAGATATGAGCGAGGGCAATAAACTGACATCGCAATTAGTGTTTAATGGCTTTGGTTGCCAAGGGGAAAATATTTCGCCGCAACTGACTTGGACTGAGGTGCCCACAGGAACTAAAGCATTTGCAGTGACAGCTTATGATCCTGATGCACCAACGGGCAGCGGTTGGTGGCACTGGGCCGTATATAACTTACCCTTAGCGCAAACTTCGCTCGCACAAGGTGCGGGCTCGCATGTTGATGCACTGCCCAAAGGCGCCATTGCCTTGAAGAACGATTTTGGTACTACAAATTTTGGTGGCGCATGCCCGCCCCAAGGTCATGGCGTTCACAGGTATGAATTTACTGTGTGGGCATTACCCAGTGCTTTAGAATTGCCAAAGGACGCTAGCCCTGCCTTATTGGGCTTTATGCTCAGGGCACAAGCGCTCGGCAACGCCAAGTTGACTGCGGTATATAATCGATAATCCATTGATAATTAGGCTGGTGTCATGATCCGTATGTTTGAATATGATTCGAAGCAGGCACAATCTTTATCTCAAGTCCCTGTACATCAGCCGTCGATTATTCGGGTTATCTATGGTGAAAAGTCTCTGCTCTGGCAAGATGAATCTGTTTTAGTAGGCCAAGGGCAGTTACTGTTAATTTCTGCTGGTTCGCATATTAGCTTTGTTAATCGACCTTTTCTTGGGCGTTATCGGGCGGTGCAGTTATTACTCCCCCACGATTTACCCCAAGGTATTTTATCAAGTGCTACCGATTGGCGTGACCCTATGCCAGTCCAAAACATATCACGCGCTGTGGACTTAGCTTGGAATGCGCTATTACAGAGTTTGACCTTGTCTCTGGCCGATCCTGTTCAACTACATTATTTGGCCGCGTTACTGTTAAGTTTGCCGGATAAACGCAGTGTGAACTGGTTGTATGGACACACCCAACGCAGCGTGACTCAAGCGGCCTTGGCCTTGATGAGTGTGAGTCCTTCGGCGTCATGGCAGCAGGAGGATATTGCCGACAAGTTACACATGAGCACGGCAAGCCTTAGGCGTAAATTGGCCTTAGAAGACACCAGTTTTAGGCAGTTACTGGTAGAAGTGCGACTTTGTCATGGTTTAGCCATGTTGCAGAATTCGAGTGAGCCAGTATTACAAGTGGCTTTGGCCTGTGGTTATCAATCTGCGGAAAAGTTTTCCTTACGTTTTAAGCAACAATTTGGCCTGACCCCTGCGGCTTATCGTCGTACACTGTGAAGTGGCATAGGTGTATACCCAAACAACTTTAGGGTACTGGAGAAATATGATGGCGGATGAGCAATTTACTGACAGCGGATTTTGGAACAAGATCAAACTCTTTAGCCGTCAAGCAGGTAGAGAGGTCATCGAGCGGGCACTATGGCTTTATTATGCAGCGCAACAACCCAATACGCCTAAGTGGGCTAAGTCAGTCATCTACGGCGCGTTAGCATATTTTGTTTTGCCTTTAGATGCGATTCCCGATCTGACTCCTTTAGTTGGCTTTACCGATGATTTAGGTGCCCTTGCCGCTGCCCTGACTATGGTGACCTTATATATCGATGATGAAGTGAAATCCCTTGCAGCGGATAAACTCGCACTGTGGTTTGGAGATAAGCCGAGCGAACCTAAGACTTAAGCCTATTGCGAACGCAATCGCCTAAGTGATGCAAAATTGTGCTAAAAATATGATTTCATTAGGAGTCGTTGATTTGGTTTTGACTGAGATTTTCTGGGGTAAAAATATTTTTTTGCAAATGTTTCACTATTGCTTGATTGCGCTATATGCTAGCGCTGTTTTGTAAACCCCTTGTGTTTGTTTAGGCAGATAAATGAAAAATATTATGGTAGTGATCCTATGGCTTTTAGGTGTCTCTGCCGCTACCCCCGCGTTTGCCGATGAGGCCTCTCCGGAACAACTCGCCCGTCTTTACCTCGATTTTATGGCACAGAATAGTCGCCAGAGCGAAGCTTTGTGGCCTGGTTTTCGCCTTGAAGATAAAGTACACCTCTTTAGTTATGGTGGTAATGTCTGGCTTCGACAGCCTGGTGGCGAAATAATCCAAGATAACAGTGTGTTAGAGTCGGTCAATCTGCACTCTGGTCTATCGGTGAGTTTCGGCTTTCCGCAATATAATGGCCAGCCAGGCGTATTGATCCAGCTCGAAGTGCCGAACATCCAATTTACTCGCGACACTAAGCCAACGGATTTAGCTTTTTTAATCTGGGCGAGCAATGGCTTGCATGAAGCCTTCCATTTTTATGCCCAATCCGAATGGCGAGTATTGGAAGACGGTAAGCGTTATGAGGGTGAGGTCTTTCCGCTCAACTTCGATGCTCGCTATTATCGTTTACAGTTATTTGATGCCTTAATGGCGGCGCTGGCACAACCCGAGCAACAGTCATTACACCTTAGCTATGCAGCCTATTGGTTGCAGCAATGGCGCCAAATTGCGCCGAATGAAGATAGAGTCGGTTACATCAATGATCTTGTTGAAGGCAGCGCTAAGTACGTGGAATTGGCCGCTGGTGCGCGTGTGTTGAGTCAAAATCAAACTTTACTTGGTTATCAGCAAATACTGACAAAATATGTGTATGACTATTATCAACAGCAGAAGATGTGGGTTGGTTGGACGGCTGAGGCGGCAAATATTGGCGCTCTGGCGGGCATATTGTTGGATAGCACTCAAGACCCTTATGTATGGAAAGAGTCGGTCATGTCGGGTATGTTGCCTGTGGATTTACTACTGAACCGTGTAAAGCCAGTATCCCCGTTAGACAAGAAAGACACTAAACAAAAGAAACAGCTGCAGGAGATGCTAGCGTATTACCCTGCCACTCAAGCAAAACTGTCTCAGTTGTTGTTGAATGTGCAGGATCCAAAAGTGCCGTTATTGGTTATGCCGAGCGTGAGCGATAGTAGCAGTTTTATTGATGTGGGTGACGTACGTTCTGGCTTTTATGTAGTGCCCTATCAAGAGGAAATGACTCAAGCTTATTTAGGGATGAGCGCGCAATTTAGTAACTTGTCAGTGAGTGGCAGTCCATTACTCGATGTTCCAGTACAAAATTTTTGTGAGGGCATTGAGGCGGCAACTCTGTTACCTTTAGCATTCCCCTTTCAGCGTGAGGGTCAGTATCTGGTATTCAACGAAGCGGAAGTCCATGGAACTATTAGGGTTTCTGCGAGTGTTGTTGATGGAAGAACCCTCTACTGTGCGATGAATTAATAATGAGAAAAAATCAGCTCGAATTTACCTACATGCGTGGCATTGCGATTATCTTTATCGTGCTTGGCCACAGTATTTACAACTCTGGTGAAGGTTTCCCGCTGTTGCTGGAAAATCTATTGCGTGGTGGCACGGCGTTATTTGTGTTTATCTCGGGATACTTTTTCCATCGCATTTTTTATAAGGATTTCGACTACAGCAAGTTTATGAAGAACAAAGTACAAAACGTACTTTATCCTTTTTTAGTTGTGTCATTGATTGGTCTATTTTGTTTGTGTTTGCGCTGGATATTTATGGAGCATCAGCCGCTCGATAATGTCTTGCTGAGTATTTTTTATACTGTGCGTAACGGTTATATTCTGTATCCGCACTGGTACATTCCCTTCATCATGGCGGTGTTTTTATTCTCGCCGATTTTTTTATGGTTTATCCGTTGCTCGCAGCAGATGCGTTGGACACTATTTGTACTGAGTTGTGTGGTAGCAATTCTATTGCATAGACCTATAGGTAACGTCAATTTCATTCACTCAGTCGTGTATTTTGTACCTTTCTATTTGATTGGTATTTTATATTCGCAAGATGAACATATTGTGACGCGCTTTGGCTCTATTTTCACCGCACTAGCGATGATTTTTTTAGTGGTGAGCTTAGTCGAACAAACTTACATAGTGCAGCATATTGGTAACTATCATAAGGCACCGTTTGATTACAACGGTATCGATTGGCAGTTTATTCAGAAACTTTGTTTATGTGTATTAGTACTGAATTTCTGTGAATGGTTGTCGGGACGAAGTCGTTTGCCTTGGTTAGTCGAAGTCGCTGAGATGAGTTTTGCAATTTTCTTTATTCATCCACTCTTCGATATGCTATTTAACACAGCTGCAACCGTAATGCGTTTCCGCTTTCCACCAGGTTCTGCTGTGACTAGCGTGCTCTTTTCCGCTGGGATTTTCATTTTCATGATGGTAGGCAGTATTATGACGGCTCGCTTTATCAAAAAGCGTCTGGGTAATCGATCGCGTACTTATATCGGCTGGTAATCACTTGGCTTATCATCACTAACACTAGGTGAAATTCAGTTTGAATTTATTTCCTAGTGTTAGGGTGTTTTTCATCTAAAAAAGTGGAGAACATAATGAATCCCAACATTACCCTACCGAGCCTCGGGCTCATCAGTTTGTCTTTTATCGCGTTGCCATCCATCGCCGCTCAAGTTGAGTCGCTATCCACCAAGACGCAGAATACTTTTTTCGCACAAATTGCGGCCCATTGTGGCCAAGCCTTTGCGGGAAAAGTGGTATCGGGTGACAGTGCCGATTCGGCCTTTAGCGGCAAGTCGTTAATTATGCACGTGCGTGAATGTAGCGACACTGAGCTTAAGATCCCGTTCCATGTGGGTGATGACCACTCGCGTACTTGGGTGCTGACTAAAACGCAGCAAGGGCTTAAGTTGAAGCACGACCATCGCCATCAGGATGGAAGTGAAGATGCTGTGACCATGTATGGCGGCGACACTATGAATGATGGGACAGTACAGAAACAGTCATTTCCCATTGATAGGGAATCAATCGATAACTTCGTCAAGAATGGACTAACTCAGTCGATTACCAATGTGTGGCACATGGAAATTACGCCAACGATTTTTAGTTACCAACTCACGCGCGAAAACCGCGATTTCAAAGTCGATTTTGATCTTACCCAGCCAGTAGCATTACCACCCAAACCTTGGGGACACGACTAGTGTTGTTATCAAGCTAGCTCAAAATTGTGTTCATCACCTGCTTATGTTGCCCGTTTATGTGGATAACGACACTACACGGGCTCAGCCTCGCATCAAATCCAGTCAAATCGTTGTGACATCCTCGCCAGCAAACCCTAGTGCGGTAAGTTTTTCGTCTAGTATCACTGCTATGTAATGACGCCATTAACTGGCAATAAGCCAATAAGTCCATTATGTCTAAAAGGATTAATAATATGTTTTTTCTGTTTTAAGTGTTCATTTTACTCATTTTATTTCATTGCGGAATACTAGAATAGCTGTTCATTTAATACTTAATTTTTATGGATAAACAAGATGATCATACCTAAAAATAGGTATTTATGTCTTGGGAATATTTTTTTAAATATTCACCTAAATTAAGTATAAATCTGAGATTTAAGCCGGATTTAATCGCTACTTATATCAATTTATAGTGTAGGCTTGAGAAAGTGCTGTTGAAAGATGATGCACCTAGGTCTAGAATGAAAAATTAAAGGACTGATTCACTAATGATTATAAAGTTAAGTGACCCAAAGGGAAGAGGTGAACTATGCGCTTTTATATGGCAAGACAGCCTATATTGAATAGAAATAAAAACGTTGTTGCTTATGAATTGCTCTTTAGAAATAGCCGGGATAACTATTTCCCACAGGGTGTTACAGACAATGTTGCTACAGCTAAAGTATTTGTAAATAGTTATTTAAGTATGGATCTAGAGGATTTAACTGAAGGGAAGCCAGCATTAATTAATTTTCCATCTCATTTCTTGCGCGACCATTTATTATACATGTTTCCATACAAAAATATTATTGTTGAGGTATTGGAAACTGTTAGCCCAAGCGATGATAACTTTATTTTAATTAAAGAGTTATTTAACTTGGGTTATTATCTTGCTTTAGATGACTTTGTTTATTCACCTGAGTGGGAACGTTTTTTTCCTTTTTTTAAACTTATAAAAATTGATATAATTTCAACGCCTTTAGATAGTGTTTCTCATCTGATACCTAAATTTAGACAGTATAATTTAAAGTTACTTGCAGAGAAAGTTGAAACATTGGAAGAGTATAGGCTCGCTAAGTCACTCGGTTTTGATTATTTTCAAGGTTATTATTTTTATAAGCCAGAACTCATAGAGGGGAGTGAAATAGGTGCTACACAACATTTTGTTATGTCTATTTACAATGAGGTTTTTAAGTCTGATTTTAGTTATAAAAAACTTGAACATTATTTTTCTCAAGATTTAGATCTTACCTATAAATTACTAAGGTATGTCAATTCAAGTCAGTTTGAGCATGTGAATGAATTTACCTCAATTAAGCAGACTATGATTTTTTTAGGTGAAAATAAACTTCGTAAGTTTGTAAGTCTCATTATTTTGGCTGAACTTAATCCCAACAAACCAGTTGTGTTAATTAGTAATACTATAATCAGGGCTCGGTTATGTGAAGAGTTAATATCATTAATGGGATTTCCTTTGTTGAAAGAGTCAGCATTTTTGACTGGATTATTATCTACTTTAGATGCCATTTTAGATAAGCCGATGAACAGAGCGATAGAGCCGCTTCCTCTTGAACAGCAAATAAAGCGTGCTTTACTTAATAATCATGGATATTTAGCTCATTGTTTACAACTTACTCTGGCGTATATGAAAGGTGATTGGGTTACTGTCGATTATTTCATTGATAATTATAATATTGATCCTGAGAGGCTCATCTCTGCGTGTGATAAAGTGTATAGCTGGTTTAATCAGTATAAAAATTCAGTTCAGTAGTAATGAATGCTAGTTTGCAATAAGGACATGTGATGATGAATGATATTGATTTAGACTTTTTTGATTCTTGTGCATTTATGCTATCACCTGAGGGGGAGTGGTTAGGCGAGAATCAAATTTTCTCAAATAATAATTTTTTAAAAAATGCCAAGAAAAAAATAATTCAGCATTTTGAAAAGATTAAACAGAATATCACGCCTAATGAATGCTTAATGATAGGAAGTAACTGTTTAAAGTTTAGCCTATTAAAGATGGCAAATAAAAATTTTATTGTGCTCTGTGTTGTAGAGCATGATGCGTCAATAACAAAAAATTTCGAGTATAGCCAATTTAGGCGTGAGGAGCCCGCGGGTGATGACTCTAGATATCAGCAAATTGCTTCAGATGGTGTTCTTGTCGTAAATAGTCTTGGCAATATTGATTTTATTGGTGGCGGGGTTAAATACCTTTTCCCATATTTACATTTTGATAATTATATTGGCAAGTCATTTTTTAGTTTAATTCAAGATATTGTTAGCTATGAGGTTGTTGGTAGAAATAATTATAGAATTATGAAGTGGTTTAGATATAAATGTGCAACTAATAAAAACATATGTCTATCTTTTAAAACTAAATCAGGGTTGTATTTTGAGTATAGAGATTTCTTCCTTGATGATGGAACTCGGTTTGGGTTAATTATAGATGAATCTAAACGATATGAGAAAGAAAAAGTATTAATAGAGAAATGTTCAGAGCTGGAACAATTGAATAGCTTTCAAAGTGATTTTATTGCCACTCTAGGTCACGAGATTAGAACACCATTAAATGCAGTGCTAGGCTTAATTGAGCTCAGTTTAGGTAATGTAAGGGCACAGGATAAGAAGTTATTATCTGTCGCATTCAGTACTTCAAAACAAGTTTTATTACTCATTAATAGTATGTTGGATTTTAAAAAGACAAATGAGAGTAGTGCAGATGTTAAAAATGACTCGGTAGATGTTAGGTTGTTAGGCGAATCTGTTGTTGATGCGTTTAGCCTTCAAGCAGATAAAAAAGACATTAATTTAGACTTTTTTATGCCATTAAATTTTAATCGCAGGGTTATTTGTGATGAAGTTAAACTAAATCAAGTTATCTATAATTTAATCTCCAATTCAATTAAGTTTTCCAATAAAATTGACTCGTCGATTCTATTAGACGTAGAAGTTCTGGAGCAGTCATTCGAAAATGTAAAACTAAAGTTTTCTGTTATTGATAATGGTATCGGTTTAACTGAAGAGGAACAATCAAAAGTGTTCGGTAAGTATGAGCAGGCATCATCAAATTCTTACCGTCAGTATGGTGGTGTTGGCTTAGGCCTATACATAAGTAAAAGTATATGTCGTTCAATGGGAAGTGACCTTCAGGTTATTAGTCGTATCGGTGATGGTAGCGTTTTCTATTTTGTTATTGATTTTGCTTTAGATAGTCACTTTACGGCACCTGATGTAAGCGGCTCCTATCGTTCTGATATTGATGCTTCAGTAACAGCATATACTAACAGTTCCATTTTTCACGAATCAGTTTCAAGATATTCCAAAGAGCTTGATTTCGAGTTGCTATATTTACCAAGTAATGAATTACTGGAATTTGAAACTGAAAGCTCAATACTTTTTATTGACTTGAATCAAAATGATATTATCTCAAAGAATGAATTTGTAACTAGTCTTTTTACAAGAAAAGAAAGAGTTGCAGAGTTGAGGAGAGTGTCACTTTCTAAGTCTAACTCCGACTACGAAGTGATTTCATATCCACCACTCAGAATTCAATTAGTAACTGATTTCGTTAATGTTAAAAATTATTTGAATATTATTGACGAGCAGGCTTCGGATAGTGCTGATTATAGTAATATTAGTGTGTTAGTTATTGATGATTGTCAAGAAAACTTATTTGTCATCGAAAAGCAGTTATTATCTGTTGGAGTCATAGTTTCCTGTGTTCAAGATCCGATGCAAGCAATTGAGATTTTTAAGACAAATAAATTTAATGTCGTTATTTCTGATGTGATAATGCCAACTATATCGGGCTCAGACCTCATTGGCGTCATTAGAGAAGTTGAAGGATATCGGGAATTAGCGCCATCGATTATTGTGATGTTGACCGCTGATCATGGCGACATATGTAAAGATGAATGTTTGCAGGCTGGAGCAAATCGCGTACTTGTAAAGCCTCTGACGTTGAATGATTTGATTGGCCTTTTAGATGAAGTAAAAGTCACTTTGTCAAATAATGCAAGTTTAAAAAAGTCTACAGTTAAAACTGATAATACTTCTTTTGATAATAGCTTTTTCTGTTGTGATGAAGCACCGCAGGAATTAGTGAATATCTTACAGGTAGTCAACTTATCAGATATATATAACTTTGTAGGTGAAGATATAAGCGATGAAGAATTATCTATTTTTTTAGAGCAATATTACAGTAATTTAATTGTTAAGCGTGAAGCATTAAGGTCTGCAATTGTGGATAATGATCTTCGTATTATTACTGCAATTAGCCATACCCTTAAAAGTAATTCTCTTTACATAGGAGCAAAAAAATTAAATTTATCTTGCCAAGAACTAGAGTGTGTTTCGCATAACAATGCTATTGATTACAAAGTTATCTTAAAATGTTGGCAAGAGGTTGATGATGATTTATTTGCGCTAATTGAGTTTTTTATGCAAAGGAGTAATGCTAGTGGATAGAGTCAATTTTGAGCATATCGTTCTCTATACGAACGACCAAGATAATGATAGATTATTGATAAGTGTTCTAATTCGTCATTTTTCTCGTATTCATGTGATTAAAACGAATGCTGAGCTTGTTGAGCAAATCAAACAATCAACCCCAAAAGTGATTCTTGTTGCTGCTGAAACTTTACAAGAAACTTTACTTATTTATTATGAAGCCATAGAGGAATTGCAGGCTGTAGAAATATGTGAGCATGCTGTTGTTTCTCTTATTCCAAAACATCAAGAAAGAGACGCGTACGAGGCTTATCGTAGTGGAGTGATTAATGATTATTTAATTGCTAGGCCAATGTATGAAGTGCATAGAGCAATTATAATATGTACACATTTATTGCGGGAAATTGGGTTAAGAGGAAAATATAAAAAAGTAGAAGAGTTTGTAAATGTGCAAGATAACTACTCTTCGCATATCAAGGAGATTGTCCTTAAAGGTGTTCAGCGCAAGAAGGATTTAGAACATAGCTTTGAATTAAGTTTGATTGAAATTGAGCAATCATTAGATAAGGCAGAAGCGCACCTTGCAAGTAATAGAACCGCTGAGTTAGATCTGGCTTCATTGAAGAAGATATTATCATTTATTCGTTCTAATGAAATTAGACCAGCTTTGTTGAAACTACAAAGTAAGGCGTTGCACTTACTTGAACTTGTTGTTACTGATGTATCAAATGTGGCGACGGTCGCAGAAGCCCCTTTGCCAGAACAGGAGCATATTGAGGTTAGCAACAAGGCTGCTCCAACCGTGCCTGATACTAAATACACGTATAATCGATTGTATTCGGAGTCAAAAAATTCTCTTGTATCAGTTGAAGTTCCTGTAGTGCCAAAGATGTTAATTGTTGAGGATGATCACATTAGTTTGAATTTAACTATTATGCTTCTTAGAACGTATGCCATTGAACTTGATACATCATTGTCTGGACGTATGGCGTTAGATTTACTTTCTAAGAAAAAATATGACGTTATTTTAATGGACATAAATCTTCCTGATACTAATGGGTTTTATATTATTAACCACATTAATAAGTCTAATGGAATAAATGCAATTACGCCCATTGTTATGTTGACTGGGAATAAAAATAAGTCATCAGTTCAGCAGGCAATAGCTGCAGGAGCTAAAGGTTACATTATCAAGCCACTATATAAGGATTCAATAGTCAAGCTTTTTAGGAAGTATGATATTCCATTGCATTTGCGATAGTTCTATAGACATGGGTTTTAATAGTTCTTGTATATTTTTCTTTTAACCTCACAGGTATGGGCTTATATCCTTACCCGTAATATCTACCTTTTTAGGTATTTAAATTATGGTTTTTTTATGTTTTGGAGGTAGAGGTTTTATGTCAGCATGGCTGATTCAGCACTCATCTTATTGGTGTGTTAGAAATGCGATGTGGTGACTGAGTTCCTAATGATTTACGCCGGGGATTTTGGATTTTCATCGCACTGTGAGCCAGATATGCTGTGCATTTACTTAGGAAATTTACTGTAAGTTAGCAATATATCGCTTTCTATCGTTAATGATTGAACGCTCAATAATCATTTTTAGATACTGTTTGCAGTTTAATATCTGATAGCTATATTTTAGGCATGTATTTGATTTGCATTTTTATGTTGTACATTATTCTTTCGGGTTTTTATTAGATTATACTGATACTTTTTAAGTTATAGTCTTTAGCTTGAATATGATGTTCATCTGTGGAATGACCACCTATTGTTGGCTGGCGTTAGTGCCAATCATAGATCAAGGGAGTCGTTTTGATGGCGCTAGTTGTGATGGAGTTAGGATGGTTGACAATACTGTACATAATCATAAATCTCGGACTCAATATATTATTTTAGCTGTGGCTATTTATGCGCTTGCAGCGCTTGGGTGGATCTTTTTATCCGATCAATTGTTGCTTGTATTTACGGACACTGAAACTGTGCCCCCTGTGTCAGGATTGTTGTCACCCCTAAATAATCATTATGTTTAAAGACAGGGTGCGGCAAAAGAGAACGATATGGCTCGGTATTCACCAGAACGTAAAGAGGCGATCCTTAAAAAATTATTACCTCCTCACAACTTAACGGTCGCAGAGGTCGCTCGGGAAGAAGGCATCGCGGTGCAAACCTTGTATCATTGGCGAGATATTGCCAGAAAAGAAGGTCGCCCCGTGCCAGGTAAAACATTAA
>NZ_JAKKRO010000086.1:0-14156 GCF_025654235.1 Shewanella sp. SM32
TGTCCGCTTACCGGCACGGCATATCCTTGAGCTTTTAACTGATTGCGCCAATTGTACAGCGTCTGCTCAGAAATGCCTTCCTCTGAAGCCAACTGCGCCACAGAGCGATTTAACGGCGGTAATAACTTTTTTAATATTGCTTCTTTTCTTACTGGTGAATAAACAGCCATTTGAACCTGCTAACCACCCGCCGTCTGACTATAACTATTGTGAAAAGAAGACAGGACAACTACTCTGACACGGCGGGCACATCTCTGGCTGATTATAAAAACTTACGCAGCAAACTAAACGACCCTAAAATGCCAGCATCTCCGATTGAGTATTATGAAAGTGACGGCTGGACCAATACTTTTGATTTCTTTGGAGTCAAAAGGCCGTATCAAGTACGATATTTTGAACCAGAATTGAAGCCATGGGGCGATTTGATAACCGAGTTTTTGAAAACAGCAAAAGGTGGAGATACAAAAGTCAAAGATCTGTGTGAATTTGTACGAGAATACATTGAACCCAACAATTTCGAAATATCTCCACTTGATTACCTCACTCGCGGCAAAACAAATATTCAACCCATGCTCGAACTATTTGAATTAGTACCTATTACTCGAAAGAAAAAATGGCTGTTTTCCATCAATGAATTTTTAGATTGGCTCATCGTAAAATTCTTGACCATCGAAGATGAAGATACTGGTGAAGTATCTCGTATAAAGGGAGCAAAAAACCCATTTTCTCACATCAATTTTGATGGTGAACAAATACCAGTTTCACTTAATGAAACCAACAAATTGGCATTGCCTTATCAATTTGTAAAAAGCGCACGCGAGTGGATTTTTCCCCAAACGCAATTTGAAAAAGTCAGCTATTCAGAACTTCTTCATCTACATAAATTCTCAGCAGATTGGGTCCAAATAGATGAATCTATTGAAATTGACCCATCAGATCCTGACTGTGTTACCAAAGTTGAAGGGGAGAAAACATATCTTTGGCTTCCTATCTATTGGACCTATACCTATGCATTAATGCAATTGCCAGCGAGGGGAAGGCAAATTGTCTATTGCGATTCAGGGGAGGCTGACGTCGAAGTTCCAGATTTTCAGACTGGCAAAATCACGTGGTCACCAAATAGAAACAAATTGGCAGGTTTAACCACAAAACAGAGTATGATAAATAAGACTGGGGATGGTGATTTCGGTGTTTACTATACCTCCAACAAAACCAGTTTCGACGGCAAAGGATACGCCATTCCATTTATGCCGATTGAGTTAGCGTATTGGCTAATCAAATTAAGAAAATGGCAGGAGAAATACAACCCCATAGAGAAACCGACTGAGTGGCTAGAATGCACTAGAACTAATTTGAACGAACTCCAAAGGAAACAAAAGGGGCTCAACTGTTTCTTATTTCGTGACTTTCAAGAAAATGAACCTGGTACATTTGGTGGAAGGTTAGCTTCTAGGCTTGCAGCGGCGTTATTTTTTTCATCTGACGACCAACTGTTTTCAGCTTCATACGCAGGACAAAACCCAAACGAGTGTGCATCTCAACTTAAGCAACAACAAGCAATTGCCCTTTCGCCATTTAAATCAGCATACACACCTCACGCAATGCGGGTGAGCCTTATTAATGCCTACGCTTCTGAATTCGGCATGCCAATTGAAGTCATTATGAAACTGGTAGGTCATTCTTCAATCATCATGTCAATTTACTACATTAAGAGCGACAAAACGGGAGCCAATATCCGAGAGAAAGTCACTCTTGGGGAAAAGCGGGCATTAAATAAAGCAACAGAGACCCTAAAAAGTTTTATTGAATCCCAGCGAATTGAACAATGTAAGAGCCAACTCATCGCTAACAATACTGAGTTTCTTTCAACCATAGATAATGCTAGGCCTTCATCGAGTTATCTTTTCAGAGACTTTGGTATATGTCCTGTTGGTGGAGGGTTTTGTAACGAGGGGGGAGCTGCCATCGCGATGAAAGCCAATATTTACCATCCTGTTACTGCCGGTTATCTCGGGGAGCAAAACTGCGTTCAATGTAGGTTTTTTGTCACAGGCCCTGCATTTATGATGGGGCTGGCTGCTTTATTTAACGAATTGTGTTTGGCGATTAATACTCAATCGCAACGCTATAGTCTTTTAGAAAAAGAGCTCGACGATACTGTAACCAAGATAGACATACTCTCACATCAAATATATCAGCAGAAATCACAAAGCACTCAAACGTCTATTTTGGAAGGTGAAAAACTTAAACTTCAGTCTGAACGAAGAAAACTGAACTCAGAGATTGAAATCAAAGCAAAAAAAATGGATTTGTACATGGGTGATATGAACGCCCTCCATAAACACTTATTTAACTGCCAATCCATCATTAATCAAGGCTCAGCATCTGAAGAATCAAAGCTACAACTGATTGTCCCTAGAGACTTTTCTGTGAATTTTGAAATCAACGAAGTAAGCGCTTTTCAGCAACTATCCGAAGTATGTGAAAACGCAGAGCTTTACCATAGCTGCACAGATGAGCAGGCCGTAATAAGAAGGAGCCAATCACTAGATAAGATGCTGATAAAAAATGGTATTACCCCCCATTTTTTGCATTTAAACGAAACTGAACAACTCAATGTGGGTAACCAAATGACTCAATTGATGCTCTCAAGGCTAAAAAGTTGGGAAAAAATCGACAGGCTTATCGATGGTGATTTGACTTTAAATGATTTTGAAGATGGCGAACGAATTTCTAAAAACGAATTGAAACAACTTTTTATGGGGGCAACCCCTCTTAAACTGGTCGATTAATATGACTGAAATTTCTCCTGAAATCGTCTTGAAACAACTGAAAGCTCAGGTGTCAGAGCGAGTACAACACTCACTGCAAGCTATATATCAAATTTGCATAGAGCAGCAACAAAGAGGCCTGAATGAATTCAGCTATGCGACCATTGCTCGACTTGGCAAAGGACGAGGGGTCCCTGCTGCACAAAGCATTCGAAACAAAACAGGTGAAACCTATCGCACTTTAATTTCAAGCTTTGCCAAGCAATCCTCAAACACACCAAAGAGTAACAAACTAAGCTATGGCAAAAGTTATGCTTGGATAGATGAACTTAAAGATCCTGTTGTTAAACTACAGGCAAGGATCTTGTATTCACAAAAAATTGTTGCCGAGCGTGCAGTCGCTGAAATAGCTCCTATCAACCAAGTTATAGAGATTTTTGATGGAAGATCATCTGATATTCTCACAAAAAGGCTAACAGGCCTTGAGCGCGAGGCTCTTGAGTATCTGTTGTCTGATGAATTTAGACGGCGGAATCAATTGGAGGTAGGGCAGCATGGCAGTATAGTATCTGGCAATGATAACGAGCCCTTTTTACCCGTTGCAACGATAGATGCTATAAAAAAGGCTTTACAGTACCTCTAGATAAATCTGTAGGAAGAACCTTGAAAACTAACTTGATCACCCGCGAGGGCTTCGACAAGCTAAATGCAGAACTTAACTATCTTTGGCGTGAGTACAGACCTGAAATCACGAAAAAAGTAGCATGGGCAGCGAGTCTTGGTGATCGCTCAGAGAATGCTGATTACAAGGAAAACAAGAGATTACTTAGACAAATTGATTCGCGTGTGCGTTATCTGAGAAAACGTATTGAAGCTGTGAAGGTTGTCGAATATTCCCCCCAACAAGATGGAAAAGTATTCTTCGGTGCCTGGGTACAAATCGAAAATGATGCGGGTGATACAAAGAACTTCCGTATAGTTGGCCCTGACGAGATCTATGGTAGAAATGACTATATTTCGATCGATGCGCCAATGGCTCGTGCTTTGCTGAAAAAAGAAGTAGATGACGAAGTTGTGGTCAGTACACCATTAGGTGAGCATACCTGGTATGTAAATTCTATTTCCTACCAAAATCCTCAAATATAGAACGATCAATAGCAAAATCTGTTTAAAAAAAGCTTCACATAAAAACCGGTGGGGGGAGGATGTAAAAAAATCATGACTATTTTTCACATCCCAGAATTCCGATACAAGACTAGTCGCAACTAAATTGTACAGTAACCTTACCGGTCATTGTAAAGCTAGATCAACGACACTGACCTAAATTTAGTCGATCTTAAAGCTAGGCATTATTAATATATTTCTACTTCTTCTAGGGCTTTTTGAGCTAGATTTAGGAATGAAATATAAAGGCTTTGCTCCACTTAGTACATGTTTCTCCCAAGCCAATTGCCTCCTCTTTTTTTCCTTTGCTAACTTGTCATACTCTTCACTCATACCGCTACCTACTTAAAAGCTAATATTGTAAGTTAAATAGTGAACTCGGCCACTTTGTTTATAAAACATACAATAAACATATTTTGATTTATGTACAAGCAGTCAGAAAAAATAGGATCTTCACCCCCTTGAGCTTTCTATGAGACTTACATATTTAACTTTCAATTAGCAGTGTTAAAGCAGCTAATGCTAAGGGCACATTTAATTGCATTTTTATTAAAAGGGATCATCCTAACCTCAAAATATAGATGACTTAACGCTAGTTTAGGCGGAAGATACGAGTTTTATGAAATAATGAGTTGATGGATGAAAACTGAGGATCTGATATGCAAGAAATTGATTTTAACGGTTCAAGTGCTACTCGGATTGGGATGAGAACTTCATTGAAAATCTTGGAAGAATGGGGCTGCAATCAGGATCAAGTTCAGGCTTTACTCACACCGCCCAAAAACTATAACGACCTTGATTTTGAACAAGTGAGTTTCAATCAAGAACAAATTGAAAGAATTAGATATATACTAAATATTCACGCTGGTTTAAATGCACTATTCAGCAACCCTGAAAATATCTATGGGTTTATGAACTTGGTCAATCATAATCATCCCTTTAATGGCGCCAAGCCAATAGATGTCATACTAAGCAAAGAAAATGATAATTTTCAACTAGTTACAGAACATATAACACAGTTGATTGTACGCTAGGTTTGGTTATTTCTTCTTTGAATTTTTTCCCATTAAAATTGAGCTATTTTGACATTAGATATTTCTGATGCGATTAAAATGTTTGTACATTTTAATCGCGTTGACGCCTGAATAAAAATTTGGGGCTATGCCTTAATCTCCTTCTCCCCACCTTAAGCGTCTATTAATCAACCAATTTATAAAAAATAACCCATACATAGGGAAAATCTGTGGAAATTCAGAAAAAACCATTAACGGTCTTACACATTCAAAGTTAGTCGTCACGAAATGGGACAAAAGCTAGTTAGATTTTTTACTCTATTTAATTGGTTTCGGATTAATATTTGTAAGGCAATTATAGAACGTTATTAAAACCGGTGCACAAGCGGTCCTGCCTCCTTGAATGAATGTTCCTCAAAACTAATTTAGTCAAAGCTAGCAGCAGTCTGTGCAGTTCAAAGCTGTAAAAGTGATTAATACCAATTCCATTAACTAACTGGTCAAAATTGTCCACGGTCTAGTACACAATTCTATCACTCTTGCTTTCTTCTCAATGAAGGTATTCCATGCGATAGAGCACTGTTCGACAATATCGTCATAACCACTAAAACAACGATTGGCCAACACATTTTGACGCAGTCATTGCCATACCTGCTCTATTGGATTCAACTCCGGTGAATAAGGTGGCAACTTGAGAAGCGTCAGATTATCAAAGTCATCGGCCAAATCCTGTTGATGCCAGCCTGCGCCGTCCATGATGACCAGCGCATGGCGCCCAAATGCGGTAGCGGTTGAAATCAGTTTTAAATGCTCGTTCATATATTCGCTATTGGCATGCGGGGCAATAATCGCTTGTGTCGCCCCCGTTGCCGGACACACGGCGCCATATAGATACGCTGATTCAAATTGTTGCTGCTTTACGGCCCGTGGACGGGCCCTTTCTCAGCCCAAATACGGGTGGTGGTATTCTGTTGGCCAAAGCGGGCTTCATCTTGAAACCAAACGTCAATGCGATCGAGTGCAACGTGCCCAGGTGTGTTAAGGATCGTTGCCATCCGGAAGTTTTTTAAAAGCCTCTTGTATAGCCTCAGATTGTTTCGGGTGGCGAGAGCGAGTGGTAATCCATGAGAAGCCAAGTTGATGCAGCAAGCGGTAGATATTTGCTTGCTTGAACGTCACACCAAATTCAGACTGAATAAACAGGCCGACATCCTTGGCCATCAACCTGCCACCTTGTTCAGATAGACTTCTGTGCTGTACGAACGCTTTAAGCTTAGCTTGCTGTGCGATGGACAGTGTCGCAGGACGGCCCGGATTGGGCGCATCGTCAAGGCCAGTCAGCCCATGGGTTAAATAGGCGGTGACCCAGCGATTGACACTGGTTCTACTGACCTTAAGCATGCTTGCGATGGCGGTACGAGAATGACCTTCAGTGAAATGAAGTAAGGCAAGATAGCGCATACGTTTGCGTGCACTTTTCTCCGATTTTACTAAGGCTGCGATGTGGGGATGATTCATATTTTGTATGATTAAAAACTGATGATCAATTAGATCACATAATTAATATAATTGGTATAATAGCGCCAGAACCACCAGATAGTGACGCAGCACCAAATTGCGCATGCTGCTGTCAAAGACTGAACACTTCTACTGGTTACGAATGACCAGTTTTAGACAATAATAAGCCCCAAAGAAATGGGGCTAATCCGTACATTTTTTAGCTGCGCCCTCTGCTGGCAACCACACCCCCACTTCTACTGGTCACGACAAAGGGCGAAGTCCCCGTCATTTATCACCATTTATGAGATTTTGCTTGAATCAGGTATTCATCCAAGGTTTGTTGGTCAGCTGATTTAACCGTCATTCCTTTAGGACCGGCACCGATAACAGTAAATTGCTTAGCAGGCTCACCATGCTGTTTAAACTCGGTCAATTCTGCTGAATTTTCTTTAAACACCCATAGACGACCATCTTCTACTTCAGTGACAAAACCTGGTAAATCGAACTCGCTAGCGTGAGCAACACAAGCAAATAATCCTAAACCAAGCAGTGACATTAGTGCTGTTTTTTTCATATTGATATCCTCATTTGGAGACATAGGTGTCATTTAACTGTCTTTATGTAACACCGGCAGAATACATATGAAATATGACATATATGTTAATTCGCATATTGTTTGCGACATTTTTTCGCGTTTAATGTCTTTATATCGCTCTATGTCTTGGAAGCTTAATTGAGATAAGTGCAGCGAGCGCAATAAATGCCGCCGAGATCCACAGGCACGCCGCCATGCCATACACTTGATACACCCAGCCAGACAGCACAGTGCCAATCAAGCGCCCCATGGCATTAGCCATGTAATAGAAGCCGACATCCAAGGACACGCCGTCTTCATCGGCATAACTGACGATAAGATAGCTGTGTAATGAGGAGTTGATGGCAAATAAGGCGCCAAACAGCATTAATCCCCACACCAACACGTTAGCGGCATGGAAATCATAGGTTAGCGCTAAGGCAATCAATACAGGCACTATGCTCAATATCGCTGCCCAACCTAAGGCACTACGTCCATCGGGAACCTTGTTTTTGCTCACCGACTTTGTCCCCGTTAATTGGGGTGCAAAGGCTTGCACTACACCGTAGCCTATCACCCAGAGTGCGAGAAAACCGCCGACATACCAGTGATCCCAAGCAAAGGTTGAGGCCAAATACACAGGTAAAGCCACCACAAACCACACATCCCGCGCGCCAAATAAAAACATGCGCGCGGCTGAAAGCGTGTTTACCGCCGAACTCTTAGAGAAAATTTCGGTAAACTTAGGTTTGTTTTTGGCCTTGCCTAAGTCGCGCCGCAAACTTAACAGACTAAAAATCCACACCAGCAATAGGCCCATCGCCATACCTAGCACGGCCTGTTGAAAACCAAACATCGTCAGCAAGGCGCCGCCCAAGAAGAACCCCGCGCCCTTTAAGGCATTTTTGGAGCCGGTGAGCATAGCGACCCACTTATACAACTCACCCTGGGCATCCTTAGGCACTAACAACTTAATACTGCTTTTAGCGCTCATTTTATTGAGATCTTTAGCAATACCCGACAAGGCCTGCGCCGCCATCACCCAAGCGACCGTGAGCATACCGCTAGGCACCAGCAACATGCTAAGGGCGACAATCTGCATAAATAGCCCCATATTCATGGTCTTATTTAAGCCTAAACGCGCCCCGAGCCAGCCACCGACTAAGTTTGTAACCACCCCAAACACTTCATAAAAAAGGAATAACATCGCAATTTGCAGCGGGCTATAACCTAAGCCATGAAAATGGAGCACCACTAACATACGCAGTGCGCCGTCGGTAAGCGTGAAGGCCCAATAATTGCCAGTGATCATTAAATACTGGCGAATTTCGGGTGATAAGTTAGACAAGAACCCTGTCAGCTTAGCCATAGTATCCCTTTAAATATCAAAGCTTATGCCTTATCCATCAGACCGACCATACGGGCCAGCTCGGCCGCACGGTTAGCGTAACCCCACTCGTTATCATACCAAGCGTAGAGTTTGACCTGAGTGCCATTGATGATCATGGTCGATAGCGCATCGATAATGCTCGAACGCGGATCGGTTTTATAATCCACCGACACTAATGGCCGTTCCTCATAACCTAAAATGCCTTTTAATGGCCCTTCTGCGGCCTCTTTTAACAGGCGATTGACCTCTGCCTCGGTGGTTTTACGACTCACCTCAAATACACAGTCGGTTAAAGATGCATTTGCCAGCGGTACCCGCACCGCATGGCCGTTGAGCTTACCTTTGAGTTCAGGGAAAATATGGGTAATGGCCGTCGCTGAGCCCGTCGTCGTGGGGATGAGGCTTAAACCACAGGCCCGCGCGCGACGAAGATCTTTGTGCGGTGCATCTAAAATCGTTTGAGTGTTGGTAATATCGTGAATGGTCGTCATGGAACCATGCACTATGCCGAGGTTTTCGTGGATGACTTTAACAATTGGCGCCAAGCAGTTAGTGGTACAAGATGCCGCAGTCACAATCGGATGAATGGCTTTATCATAGAGCTGATGATTCACCCCCATAACGACGTTCAACACCCCCTCTTCCTTAACAGGTGCCGTCACCACAACACGTTTAACGCCTTGATCTAAATAAGCTTGCAGCACGGCTTTGGTTTTCATCTTACCCGAAGCTTCAATCACCACATCGCAGGCGGACCAATCGGTTTCGGCGATGGTTTTATTGCGTGTGCAGCTAATACGCTTACCATCGATAATGATGTCATCACCTTCACTGCTCGCCTCATGCTGCCAACGGCCATGCACAGAATCGAATGTCAGCAGATGGGCTAAGGTCGCCGCATCCCCTGCGGGGTCGTTAATTTGCACAAACTCAACGTCATTCCAGCCCCAAGCAGCGCGCAGCGCTAAACGTCCCATACGGCCAAAGCCGTTGATCCCGATTTTGATTGTCATACCTGTTTCCTTCACACTCAGTTTTATCGTATCTTTTTGATATTATTGTTTAAGATTAAAGCGTTACTCTTATGCTAAAGCGTTAACTGGTCGATATAGCTGCGCTGATGCACATTCGTTAAGGCGTTAGGACGAATCGATTGCACTTGGGTAATCACTTCACTCAAGGAGCCTCCCGCTAGTAACAACAGAATTGCCGCCATTAATCCCGTGCGTCCTGAACCACCACGACAATGAATCGCAATCGTCGCTTTGTTTTGCATCAAGGCAAGTAGCTCTGCCCTGTGCTTTGCAAAGGCTAACTCAAACTCCTCTGCGGGCGACGCATCGTCTTCTATCGGTAAATGCAGCCAACGGATCCCCGTTTCACGACAAATATCAGGCAATGAGGTGGCGCCAAAGGTGTGCAATTCACCAAGCGGCATCAGGGTGATGATAACTTCAGTCCCCGCCGCTTTAAGAGTTGCCACCGCCTCTGTCACAGGGACAGATTTAGTCCCTGGGCAAGGGGTAAAAATCAACCTAGCACCACTCTCTAGCGGCAAAATATCAAATGGATGTGACATTTAAGTGTTACCCCACTAACCAAGATTCAATCATGGCTCTATGGGGAATGGAGCCCCAATACACTAGCTTCTCATCAATCACCACAGCGGGTGTACTCATCACCTTATAGCCCATGATGACTTCTGGATTGGTTTCCTTTACCAGAGCAATACTGATGCCCTTCTCGTTGGCGATGGCGGTAATAATCTCAGCGGTTTTTGTGCATTTGGCACATCCACTGCCTAATACTTTGATGTTTAGCATTTTTATAATTCTCACAGAACGGGACCTATAGCGTTAAAGATCCAACCKATTAAGGTGAATGAAATCAATAAAATGGCAAAAACGATGGCCAGYAAACGCCATTGCATYACCTGCTTGAGCAAAATGAACTCAGGAAAACTGGCGGCAACCGTTGCCATACAAAATGCCAATGTTGTCCCTACGGGCAAGCCATTAGTGATAAGGCTCTCCATGATAGGGATAACCCCTGTGGCATTGGAATACAGAGGAATACCAATCAATACCGCCGCAGGAACAGACCACCATTGACCATCGCCTAAGTGGGCTTCGATCCAACCGTCAGGTACAAATCCATGGAGTGCGGCGCCAAGCCCAACCCCAATAATGACCCATTTCCACACTCGGCCAAAAATCTCTAGGGTCTCGCCTTTYGCAAATTCATGYCGYTCSGTTAACGTCATGGATGTTGATGTCATACCCTCGCTATTATCGTGACTTGCTTGTGCYTKWCCTTGCTCGAGTGCTTTGGCGGCAAAGGACTGCAGCCAACGCTCAGCGCGGATCGTGTCCAAAAATGCCCCCGCCAACATACCCACTGACATGCCGACCAGCACGTATATCACAGTAAACTTCCAGCCCAACAGACTCACAAGCAACAGAACGGCGACTTCATTAATTAACGGCGAAGTGATCAGAAAYGCCATAGTGATCCCAACGGGGATCCCMGCMGAGGTGAAACCTAAAAAAACCGGAATGCTCGAACATGAGCAGAATGGAGTAACMGCRCCAAAACCCGATCCCATAAAGTAACCGACAAAACGATTTTTWCCCGCCAAGTAATCCCGAACGCGCTCGACATTGAGCGAGGCCCGCACCAAAGCGATGCCATAAATCATCAGCAACAGGAGCGCAAAAATCTTAGTGGTATCTTCAATAAAAAAATGGATRGCGTCRGCGAGYTTAGTATTGGGATCTAAACCCATTACYCCAAAGGTTAGCCAGCTCGCTAAATCGGAAAATAGTTGCAGCATAATCAAACTTCCTTGGTATACATGAAAGCGATGAAGCAAAAGGATATTGCTATTTTAATTAGTTGAATAAACACCAATTAAATACAAACCATTTATCTTTGAATAAGTGGAAMTTGACTCGCAATTGATTGTAATGATGCTTTTTGAGCTTCTATACCTGCCGAAAGCGGCAACGAGATTAATGCCTTTATACGATTTTCAAGTGTTTCTATRACATAGCTAAATTGCTCATCTATATCGGGGGCGTCGATTGATGTTGGGTCGGGTAAACCCCAATGTAATTTAAGTGTTTGACCTAACCACAAAGGACAGGTTTCTCCTGCAGCATTATCACAAACAGTGATCACTAAGTCAGGAGTGAAATCCGCCATCATATCCCAGCTTTTGCTACAGAGCCCTTCGGTAACATAGCCTCTGTGTGCTAGTTGCAATAGAGTTTGAGGATGAACGACACCGGCAGGTTCACTTCCGGCACTGGCAAATTGCCATTGATCAATAGTAGTCAAAGCTTGCTTAGCGACGAGATCTCGACCTATAGCTTCAGCTAGGATGCTGCGACAGGCATTATGGGTACATAGAAAGAGCACTTTTATAGCTGGTGCCATATCAACCTCTAGCGATTTAATATATGAAATTTCATATGTTTTCGATTAAATTTTTTATTTATTTGTTACGAACAATCTTTAACAACAGGCTCTAGCGCGCTCGGGGCGACCACCCATCTTGCACAGATTGCGCATATTTTCTTCAAGGAATACCGGATTTTGGCTGGTAACCTCACTCAACACTGACTTACCCCATTCTGGTAAATCATTACTGATACTATAGAAAATCCACTGTCCCTGACGACGGTCGATTAATAAACCACATTTACGCAACTGAGCTAGATGTCGCGAAATCTTAGGCTGGATCTCTTGCAATGCCTCGGTTAATTCACAAACACAAAGTTCGCCTTCATGCTGGATCAACATCAAACAACGCAAGCGAGTTTCATCGGCTAAACATTTGAAAAACTGGGTAGGATTAATCATTGATGTCCTTCGACTGTACTAATACAAACATTTTAATCCTTTCGTTCAACTCTCTAAAGGTTTGTTCAAACCCACGAGTGCCCGATTCGATTCTGGGATCGGGATAATCCCATGCAATAAGCTTATCTGCCAAGGGGAAACTCTGACACTCTTGCGTTGATTTTTCACAGAGACTGATCACAAAGTCAAAGGATTGCCCACTAAACTCACTGACAGACTTCGAACGTAACTCACTCGTATCCAAATTATTTTTCTGCAAAAGCGCAAGAGTTCGCTCATCTATGGGCTCAGGCTGCGTACCCGCACTAAACACATCAAACTGCCCTTGGGCCTGGTGTCTTAATAAGGCCTCTGCGAGTTGTGAACGCGCAGAGTTACCAACACAGAGAAAAAGTACACGTTTTTTCATGGGAATGAGTCCTGATGAAAGAGAACATCACTATATACGATTTACCATATATGTAAATATCCACATGTAATAATTTACTGTTCATTTAACAAAATTGTTCACTGAGCACTACAACATTGATCTTGTAAAAAATGCACTAATCCTTGTAATAATTCATAGTCAGGTACGCAGTACAGCACCCTTCCCTCGCGCCGTTGGGAAATCACTCCCGCAGACACAAGGGCACTAATATGGTGTGAGAGAGTAGAACCAGGGATCTGTAACTCGTCTTGTAACTGCCCCACCGCAACGCCAGCATATCCGCCCTTGACCAGTAATCGAAATAGGGCGAGACGCGTCGGATGGCCCAGTTCTTTTAATACTTTAGCAGCATTCTCTATATTCATATCGGCCTCATTTCGTTAACTAATTCGATAATACCAGAAATATCCTTACCCTAGCGACCTCAAAATCGACCACTCATAAACAATCAAAAGCAGGGTGTCATGTGTTTAAGCATCAATAGGTATACCAAATATTTCCATTATTCTAGAAATAATATATTGAAAACACTTCGCCCAAATACTATTATTCTAGAATATTCGAAACTTTAAGTTGAAGAGGTAAAAAAATGAGTCCTGAAATGATTCTTATGATGAAAGAAACGGCAAGCATGTTCGCTTTTCTTGCCGTTGAGCTTACCCTACTATTTCTTGTCATAAGCTACCTAGTAGGTATTTTACAAGAATTTATCACCCCTCAAAAAATACAAGCGATGCTAAGCTCACGCAATGGCAGAGGTTATGTCATTGCTGCACTACTTGGGTCAATTACCCCGTTTTGCTCTTGTTCTACCATTCCCTTTTTGAAAGGCTTACTCAGGGCTCGTGCCGGTTTTGGCCCTATGATGGTATTCCTGTTTGCCAGTCCATTACTGAATCCGATTATTATCGGACTATTTGTTGTCACCTTTGGCTTAAAAGTAGCACTTTTTTATTTTGTAGTAGCAATGGGAGTCTCTGTCATTGCAGGCTTTATACTTGAAAAGCTGGGGTTTGAAAGGTATGTCCGTAAAGAAGCTTATACTCAGGAAGACACTGTCACTTCATGTTGTGACACTAAACCTTCCTCCTTTGCCAGTACCTGTTGCGAAACTAAATCGACAGCAGTTGCGAACTCATGTTGCGATACTAAACCAGTAACGACTACTGATATAGCACCAAAAAGTAAGCCTCAGAGCCGTTGGATAAGAGTTTGGCACTCTACTTGGAAGGACTTCAAACAAGTACTACCTTATCTATTTGTGGGCATTCTGTTGGGGTCAATGATCTACGGTTTTATTCCTACAGATTTAATCGTTAAATATGCCGGTGAAGCAAAATGGTACGCTATTCCTGTGGCGGCTTTAATTGGTATTCCACTTTATATTCGCGCCGAAGCAGTAATCCCTCTCAGCGCCGCATTAGTGCAAAAAGGGATGGCGATGGGTTCT
>NZ_JAKKRO010000087.1:0-13952 GCF_025654235.1 Shewanella sp. SM32
CAACAAAGCCACCGTCATCATCCTGAAACGCCAACAACTGACGCTTGCGATAACTAAAATATGTAGGAATGATGCCCTGACGTTTTGCAAATTCAGTTTGGGTGAGACCACTTTGGGCTTGCTCGGCAAACAAGGCCAGCCATTGTTCTTTGGTACGGTGCATGATGATTACCCTGGCAGTTGATAATGGCAGACAGGGTAAAGTTGATCAGTTAGGATTGGAATGTGTGGTTGGCGTTACGCTTACTGAACATCAGGCGAGCTTATCTGAGCTGCTGAGTGAAGTGGCCGAGCATAGCCAGTTGCTGATCATTACCTCTCGCCAAGAAGAATTGCCGCCGTGCATCAGCCATGTGGCGCTGTTTAATGGTGAGATGCTCAAATCGGGGCAGAGTGTGCACAAACTCAGCCCGTCGATGTCGATTGAGCAATGGCACAATCATCCAGTGATGGCGCAGCTGAATGCGTTATCGGCGCAACGTAGCGATGAACTCTTGGCCTTGATGGAGCGGCAAAGGCACAACGCCGAGGCGTTTGATCCTCTGGTCGAGATTAAAAATGGCAAAGTGGAATATGTCAGTGGGCTGATTTTCAGCGGCGTGAATTGGCGCATCGAGGCAGGGCAACATTGGCAAGTTCGTGGCCCAAATGGCTGCGGTAAAAGCACTTTGCTGGGGTTGATTTTAGGCGACCATCCTCAATGCTATAGCAATGACATCACGCTCTTTGGCCGACCTCGCGGAAGCGGCGAGAGTATTTGGCAGATTAAACAACGGATTGGCATAGTATCGTCGGCGCTACACTTGCAATATCGCGTCAGTTGCTCGGCATTAGATGTGCTGCTTTCGGGCTTTTTTGACTCTATTGGCCTGTACCATAAACCCACTAAACCTCAGCTAGATTTGGCGAAGGAATGGTTAGCTATTCTGCACATGACAGGGCTGGCAAGCACGAGTTTTAAGAAGCTCGATTATGGTCAGCAGCGGTTATTGCTGATAGGTCGTGCCTTGATTAAACAGCCACTGTTACTGATTTTAGATGAGCCGTATCAGGGCTTAGATTTTATCAATCGCACCTTAGTGATGCGGGCGCTGGAGATGATAGCCGAGCATCATCTGAGCCAATTGCTGTACGTGTCGCACCATAGGGAAGATGCCTTACCTGCGATTAAAAACTTTGTCGATTTTATCAAGCAAGATGACGACTATTCGGTACAGGTGAACTACTGTGAGTCTGAGGATTTAACCCGTTTAAATCAGTAAATGCCACCTATCACAGCAGCTTAACGGCTGCTTACTTGTTTGCAGAGTTTGTCATTATCCCTCGGCACTCCAATGCAGGTTAAGATTGACCTTACAGGGCGCTAGCCATTGAGTGTGTTAGTCACGCTCAATGGCAATATACCTGTGGCGCGAAAGATTTTCGTATTCCAGTGAAAACTGAGATGCACCACATATCGATAATGATGGCATCGCCCTAGTGTTTAATCCCCCATTCGTCAGACAGCAGTTCTGTTAATTAGCCATGCTTGATATAGGTAACTGTGAGCCGTCTTACAGTTTTGAATGTCGTTGGCGCGAATAATAGTTTCTGGCCTAGGCCGGAAACTCGTGACAGTTTTATGGTTCATCCACTGAACTTATTCATCAAGTCAGTTATCACGCTTGAGAATCCAGAACTATGGACTCCCTTAGCGAGATGAGCCCGAGTGTCACTCGTAGTACCGAAGATGTGCACTAAGACCTAAAACACGATTTCAAGACATATAAGACGACTTAAAGATAAAAACATTTATGCCAAGACCCAAAAAATGCCGTCAATTATCGAGCTGTGTGCCCTGTAGCCTATTTAAGCCTAATGGGATCCCTGCGGTTAAATTAACTCATATTCAATTAGAGGCCGATGAGTTTGAGGCCCTCGAACTGGGTGACGTCAAAAGATTAAGCCAGATCGAAGCCGCGGCCTTGATGGGGATCTCTCGGCAAACCTTTGGATACCTTCTCGCCAATGCCCGTAAAAAGGTGGCGACGGCTATCACTCAAGGTCAAGCCTTGAGGCTGCCAACCCAAACAGACAAGGATTTATCATGATTATTGCCATGCCGATGAGCCGCGAACGCCTCGCCAGTCACTTTACGAAAGCCCTACAAATTGGCTTTTATAACGAACAATTTCAGATGATCAAGCTGGTCGATAACCCGGCAATTGAAGGTGACTGTAGTGCCAAAAAAGCCTTATTAGAGCTGATTATTCAACAAGGTACCGACATTGTACTTGTGCAGAATATCGGTGAGCGCATGTTAGGAAAGTTGCTCGATGCGGGGATTAGTGTGAGCAAAGGTAGTGCGAGTCAAACAGTGGCGACTTTGCTTGCACAAACGGCGGATCTTAATCTTAGGTTGACGGATGCATCCCAAGGTCGTGCTTCACTCAAACATGCAGCCAAGGGTGGATGTTGTCATTCTACAGGTGACGGCTGCGGTTGCAGCGGTAAAGCTAAAGCTGCACCTGGTTCAACGCGTCTTATAAGCACGCCAGCAGTACAGGTTAAGCTCGATAAGTCAGTGCATTACGCTGGGTTTAGACCCTTGGTAAATAAATAATATCAGTGTTTAATTTGAATTATTCCGCCACAGTTAAAGCGTAGGGGCGGGCAAGCGCCCCTCGAATATCCGCTAACGAAAACACCTTGGAAAACCGTCCAAAGGTTTTGCCATAAAACACACATTCCACCACAGGCAAGGCAAATACATTGCGGCTCGCCGCTATCTCACCTTGGGCTTGGCAATCAATATAGGCCATCCGCATCTGCGGGAACGCTTGCGCCAACATCTCAGCAATTCTCGGTTTGAGCGTTTGACACACACCGCAGTCCGGCGCGCCAAATAACAACAGCACCGCCGCATGCTCAGTTAACATGGACTCAAGCATCTCAGGTGAATCAATGTGCGTGATGATATCGGTGTGCATGCGTTGCCATTTGGAAGTTGTGATGAGTATGAATTCATGGGCTAGTTTGCGTATTTCTAGGGTTAAAGCCAGCCCATTGTTACCACGCTACTACCGATAAATTGACCAAGGTAGAATAAGCCAAGCATGAGAAGCCCGATACTGGCAGCAATCACTCCGATTTGCTGTATGCCTGTCAGGCTATCTCGCCATTGTTTTAGATTATTTATCATTTCACTACTAGTGACCTGCTACCTGCTACCTGCTACCTGTTCAGGCTTAAGGTTATACGCGTGACTTTACATATGTCGCATTGCTAACTGCACCACTGACGCTCGCAGGGAATGCCATCACCGTTACCATCCATTTGAGTATTGGGGCAATTTTGGATGTAGAAAGTCGCCTCAGCACAGGAACTCATGTGGCTACAATGGGTTTTACCCGCTTCACATTGGAATCTTGGTGTTGCAGATTCATATATGGGCATTGGCTGAGTGTCTTCATTCGTGAGGACTGGTACTTCATCGATTGCTGGAGCTTCATTGAATTCTTGGTATTGTTTAAAGCCAAAGATAACTATGGCCACGATTATTAGCAGCGGGATTATCGTATTAAAAGAGGATTTTCGTGGGCTATGGTAATGCGCTTTGTTTTTGTTATTGAAGTTTTCATTGCGTGATTGGATATGAGAGTGGGAGCGTGTTGTTGCACTCGCTGCAACGACTGCGACGCCTTCAATCGAGGCGATAACCGCTTTTCTTTTGCCGTCATTTTGCACTTCCGTTTGAAACAGAATGCTGTCGCCCACTATGGGTTTTCTCGCCATCTTTTTCAGCACTGAAATGTGAATAAACACATCTTGGGCTGCGTTTTTTTCAGGCTGAATAAAGCCAAATCCCTTTTCATCGTTCCAGCGTACCAGCACGCCTCTATCCATGAGCATTTTCTATGTCCTTAATTTAACCGCTTAATATTTTTAGTTATTGAATATCAATACTTACTTGAGTCGTTCAGATTTATCTTTTTTAAGGAGCAAACCGTACTTAGGTTGACGAATCGGCTATTCAATGTTGGATGCTAAGTTACTCAAGCAAAGGAAGTTTTGCAATTTTTTATCTTGAATTTGCTTATGTGTGACTCATTCGCATTGAGTGTATGGCGGTGGGGAAATGTGAGCACTTAGCAGAAACGGTTGGCATTTTGGTAAATTCAATACAAACAATAGATTGCATTAACAATAAACAAATCGATCAAAAAACGTGCATGAAAACTTGCAATCTTACTGTGTGCTACATAGTATTTGCTGTGTGGCGCACAGTGTGTGTGACACAGTGTTAAGGACAGGAATTCGACAATGACAAGTTCACAGCTAGTCAAAATGCGACTCGAGTTGCGCCGTGGGGTATTAGTGTTGGCGGTACTGGGATTATTAAAACAAGCTCACTACGGTTATTCGCTCCGCAAACAGTTGCAGGAAGGCGGTATCGATATTGACGAAGGGACTCTGTATCCCTTAGTGCGCCGCCTAGCCGATCAAGGATTGTTGGATAGTGAGTGGCGACAGGCCGAAGGGCGTGAGCGTCGCTATTACCAATTGTCGTCATTGGGGGCTGAGTTGCTCAGTCAACTGACCGATGAATGGCTGCAACTTAATGGCGCCTTGGCTTTTTTACTGGAGCAAAGCGCTGACACTAATGGCTCAGATATGAAAAGCTCAGACGAGAGTGCAGAGGAGATTTGATATGGAATTAGTCGATCGCTATATCGCCGCGGTGCAGCGAGAATTGCCCGAGAATAAACGTCAGGAAATTGGCCGTGAATTAAAAGCCAATATCTGCGACCAATTGGATGCCCTATCTGAACAAGGCGAATTGACTGAAGCGCAAATTGTCGCGGTATTAAAGCAAATGGGTCATCCCTGTAAGGTCGCGCAGCAATTTGTTCCGGCAGTGCCTATTATTGCCTCTGAGGACATTCCGCTTTTTAAACATACACTTTTCACTGTGCTTGGGGTCTTGTTTGTGCTGCAGGTTGTGGGCGGCACGACTCAATGGTTGGGCTCGGCAGAGGGGGATCTATTAGGATTTATCCACCATATTGCTAAAGGTTTTATTGGCGATGCCTGTCTTGCCTTTACCGCTATCCTGTTGGTCTTTTGGAGTTTCTCGGCTCAGGGAAAACCTATGTCCGGCAGCAATTGTCAAAAATGGCAGCCGCAGAATTTGCCCAAGGTTGGACCTGGTTGGCAGCATATTAGTTTAAGCGATGTGTTTACTGATCTGGCGACATACCTTTTTCTCTTACTTGTGATCTGGTGTTCTGTGTGGATGAGTAGCGAGCAATTAGCCGCGCGGACTGTGATTTTCAGCGTCAATGCTCAGCAATTACTGCAATGGTTTAGCCCTATTATTTTGCTGTCTATGGCGAATAGTCTCTGGCAACTACGCCGCCGAGTGTGGACTACTGAATTGTTACTGGCGAATATGGGGATCAATCTTGCTTATGCCTCGTTCTTAGTCTTTCTGGCCTTTAGTTCGCCACTATTACAAAGCCAAGTACAAAACCAAGGAGCTGAATTAAATGGGGAGTTTACGTTATTACAGTTAGAACACTGGCTAAGTTATACTCTAGTGATTGCCGCTATGTTCCCTGGCTATGAGGTGATCCGCGATGGGTTGCGTTGGCGTAAACTCGCAAGCAAATAAGTAAGGTTTAACCTAGGTTTTGTAGGTGAGTTTTATTCACTTTTTCATCGAATACATGGCCTGTTCAGTATGATTGAACAGGCTTTTTACATTAGTGCCATCTTCTGTGGGGAAAAGTAAGCCACGACTTTTACCGTCGATGCAGATTTATTCTGGGGTATCGCCATGATTCATTTCATTATTAAGCGATTCTTGAGCCTGTTGTTTGTAGGTGTCAAATATGCCTTCTTGCTTCATCTGTTTGAGCTCACGAGCAAGATTAACGGCGAGTGCCGCGTGACGTTTATTTAAGTAACCATAGCTGGTGAGTTCTTCTAGGGTGGCAATCGCGATTATTTTGCTGCCTTGAAACTCAGGCGTTTGTAATAGATCCAATGAGCTTGCCTCCGTATCAATATAGATATCGATTCGGTCGCGGAGCATTTTACGAAAGGAGCTCGCGGGGGATGAAGATTCAGTCAGACGCTCCTTAGGAATGAGTCCCTTTAGCTTTTGTTCTGCAAGGAACACGCCTCGATAGTATTCGATCTTGTATCGACTCTTTTGCAGTGCTTGCCAGTCAGGTATTTTGATTTCGGGATTGTGCGCGAAGGCAATTAAATGGGTATCGATAACCGGTTCTTCAATTCGAATGAGGTTGGTAAACTTTTCGCCATAACGAGATACACGCCCCGGCTCACCATCCACTTTACCTGAGTCCGCCATCATACTGGCGCGGGCTGCGGGAACCACTTGATAGGAGAAGTCATATCCTAAGCGTTCAAAGGCTTGGGCGTAAATCAGTTCAGCCCATTTAAAGTAGAAGTTATGTTTGGGGTCCTCATAAAACGCCATCGTAATGATAGGTTTATCAGCAATCATCGCTGTGGTTTCTGCTGTTGATTTGCTGGTTGCATGAACCGAGACACAAAAGAAAAGGCCTACCCAAACACTCCAAATGTGCATATTGCTCCATCGTTGCATAGCGTGTCTCTCAAAGTGTTGAGTTATTTAGAGTATAGCTAGCCTGATAAATGGGTTCATTTTTATTCAAGCAAGATTATTTTATTTCCATGATTTCGCACTAACACACGGTTGAAATGTGATCTACTGGCGGACATTTTGTCCTTTTGGGTTTAAAAATGTGCGATACGGCACATAGAAATGATATTTGCCTGTATTTTGCTGGTTTTTTATTCATCAGAGTTTGAGCTTGATCGGTTTTTTGCTTGTAAATAAGGCGTTAAATCCCTGCCGTCTATCACCTGTAGTAGGAAAGAAAGGATGAAATCGGGACTGGGATTATCAGGAATGCGGTTATCAAAGCTTTGGTTATCAATAACGTGGTTATTACCTCTTTGTTGTTTATCGAGTGCCGTAGTGGCAGAGGCGGCAACGGACAATATCGAACGCCTAGAGGTGCGCGGCAGGCAAATTAACACCTTAGGCCATAGCACTTCGGCATCTGAGGGGATAGTCGGCGCGGCAGAAATCGAGAGTCGACCCCTATTACGAACCGGCGAAATCCTCGAATTTGTTCCTGGGATGATAGTCACTCAGCACAGTGGTTCGGGTAAAGCGAATCAGTATTTCTTACGCGGCTTTAATTTGGATCATGGCACAGACTTTAATACTCGAGTCGATGGTATGCCTGTGAATATGCGAACCCATGGGCATGGCCAGGGTTATACGGATCTTAACTTTTTGCTCCCTGAACTTATAGGCGAGATCCGTTATGCCAAAGGCGCTTATTATCCTGAGGTGGCCGATTTTTCTGGCGCGGGTGCTGCCCAATTACTGCTGGCTGATCAACTCCCCCATAACCAAGTTGGGGTGACGTTGGGTGAATATGGTTACCAGCGACTCGTGGCGACTCAGGAGCTAAACACTGACATAGGTCGTTTTATTTGGGGTGGTGAGGCGCAAACCTATGATGGCCCGTGGACGGATATTGATGAGTATGTGAGTAAGATCAGTGTCGTCGGGCGTTATTTAACTCGGCTCGGCGAGGGTGACTTGAGCGTCACTATGATGGCCTACGACAACAGCTGGAATTCGGCGGATCAGATCCCCGCCCGTGCGGTGGATTCTGGATTAATTGATTTTTATGGATCTTTAGATAAAGACGTCGGCGGTGAATCTAACCGTTATAGCGTTTCAGCTAATTACGATGCGGGTGATTGGCAGGGAAATGTCTACGCTATTCGCTCGACTATGAATTTATTCTCTAATTTTACCTATTTCTTAAACGATCCCATCAATGGTGATGAGTTTGAACAAGTCGATGAACGCATGATTTGGGGCGGCGATCTTAAGCGTGATTGGCAAACTTTACTTGGTGGCACTCAACTGAATTACAGTGTGGGCGGCGATGTGCGTTATGACGATATTGGCGCAGTGGGTTTGTATAACACTCAGGCGCGACAACGGCTGAATAGGGTAAGGCTCGATGAAGTGCAAGAGTTGTCGAGTGGTATCTTTGGCAAAGTTGAGTGGCTACCAGCTGAGCAATGGCGTTTTAATCTTGGGCTGCGTTACGATTATTTTGATGTGCAGGTCGACAGTGATAATCCGCTTAACAGTGGCGATGCGTCCGATGGTATGTTCAGCCTCAAAGCCGGCGCTTCTTATTTGTGGAGCGATAATCTTGAGTTATATGTTAATGCAGGCCAGGGACTACATTCGAACGATGCCCGCGGTGCGACGATTAAGGTTGACCCCGTGAGTGGCGATGAGGTCGAAAAAGTCGATCTCCTCGTGCGCTCAAATGGCGGCGAATTTGGGGTGAAATACTATGACAGGGACTTTATTAATTTCTCTGCTGCGATCTGGTATCTGCAACTAGATTCAGAATTAGTATTTGTGGGCGATGCGGGGAACACTGAGCCGAGTCGTGCATCTGAACGTTATGGTGCTGAATTAACGGCTTATTATTGGTTGAATGAGGCAATCAGTATCGATATGGAATTAGCGTGGACTAACGCCAGATTTACTGAAAATGAATTTGAAGAGGGCAAGTATATCGATGGCGCGGTTCCCTTTGTTGCCAGTGCGGGCATCACCTATCGACCCGACGGCGATGGCCTGTATTCGAGTGTACGCGTGCGGCACCTTGGCGAGCGGGTGCTCGACAGCTTTAATGACCACAAGGCTGATGCGACCACATTAGTTAACCTCGCATTAGGATACGAGTTCCGCCGCTTCGACACTAAGCTTGAGCTGCTAAACGTGTTTGATAGTAAAGATCACGACATAGATTATTTTTATGCCTCTCGTTTGCCCGGCGAAGCTGCCGAAGGTGTTGAAGATCAGCATTATCATCCTGTTGAGCCACGAATGGTGAGAGTCAGCGTGAGTTATCATTTCTAGTGGTATTCATCTGTTAAGGCGATATCGAAAGTTATTACGTATGTCGCCGAGCAAAAATGTATCTCAATTAAGCGTCCAGATAGTTGGGCGCTTTTGTTTTTCAGCGGCACTCATTTAAGCGCTAATTTAAGCACTAATCTAAGCCCAAATCGCTTCAAACTATGTGGCTGCAATAATTTACTATTCCCGCGCTGACAATGAAGGCTAGAATGATGACGAGTCGATCTGAGTTCCCCCTGTTTTACAGCTGATGCTATAGGTAATCGCCGCGAGTTATGAGTACTGCAACACCCATTGAAAACATTAATTATTGGCGTCATCCTAGCTTATCAGGCATAGAACTGAGTCAGGCGGAATTTACGCATTTCAGTTTTGATAAACATGTGCATCTGGATTACCACTTAGGCGTAGTCACTCAAGGTGCGCAGCAGTTTGTGAATAAGGGCAGCAGTTATCAGCTTGGTCAGCATAGTTTATCGACCTTAAATCCCGACGAAACCCACGATGGTCAGAGCCGCGATGCCGACGGTTATCGGGTGAAAGTGATGTCGATCCCCGTGGAATATATGAATGAAGTCAGCCAAGAACAGGGGTTGAAGGAGCACTTTTTCAGCGCACCTATGGTGGATGACCCGACGCTTTATCAATATTTTATTCAGCTACACGAGCTATTAATCCAAGGCCAATGCAGTGCACTCGCGGGCGAGTCCCATTTACTGAACTTTATTCATCTGTTGCTGGAGCGTTACCCAAGCGGTATTTCATCTTGCCTATCTAAACCGAATCAACCGCAGGGGTTATCTAAGTTGCAGGTGAGCTTAGTGAAACAGCGAATTCACGATGAGCCTTGGCATAATACTCAACTTGAAACCTTAGCCAATGAAGTGAATTTAAGTAAGTTTCAGTTTTTACGGCAATTTAAACAGGCAACTGGGATGACTCCCCATGCTTATCTCAAGCGGGTGCGTTTAGAGTTGGCGAAAAAGTCCTTAAGTCATGGCGCTTTAGTGGCGGATGTGGCGCAGCAGTTCGGATTTTTCGATCAAAGTCATTTAAACAAAGCTTTTAAGCAGGCATTCCTATTATCGCCAGTGCAATTTCAGCGGCGTATGCTCTAATTTCCCCCCCGTCTTTCGACGCCGCTGGTTTTTAAAAAACACTGAATAGTGCAATTTATTACAATTCAGCGCTGCGACAAATTGCCATACTGGCTGCCTCAGTTATCGTTATTAACTTTTTTTGCGGAGCCGTATATCTATGGATTTATCTTTATTACTCACCTTGGCTGTAATCCATGCCGTTGCTTTAATCAGTCCCGGACCCGATTTTGCCATTATGGTGAAGATTGCGACTCAGCAGTCCAGAAGCACTGCGGTTGCCGCCGCTGTGGGGATTTCAATAGCCATTTTAGCTCATACGATTTTGAGTCTGACCGGTGTGAGTCTACTCATTAAGAGTTCGCACACTCTGTATCTCTTAGTGCAAATTGTGGGCGCTTCTTACCTCGCTTGGATGGGGTTTGGTGCCCTGCGTGCCGGTCTTGCGATACTCGCTAAACGTAAAATGAGTGCCAGAGTACATGCAGGGACAAATGATGATGCTGTCATTAGCGCTGGTGACGTTGAAGGCGTGGCGTCTGTTGCTGGTGGCTTAGGTGGCGCTATGTCGCGCAGGCAAGGTTTTTTGACTGGGCTTTATACCAATCTATTGAATCCGAAAGCATTAGTATTTTTCTTAACCCTGTTTTCGGCCTTGATTACCCCAAGTGTTACAACGAGCACTAAAATAGCTTCCGCTATTTTGTTGTTGTCTTTGTCATTGGCATGGTTTGGCTTTTTAGCGGTAATGTTGTCAAAGGCGCAGGTGCAACTTAAATTGCAGCGACTAACACCAGTTATCGATGCGGTTATTGGTGTCATCTTTATGTCGGTAGCCTTGGCGATTTACTCAAACCTATTATTAACCGCTTAGTTAGGCGCAGTATAAATCACCTTAGGTTTTAGTCTGAGGCACTTATGGTATTCTTGGCCTTTAGTCTCAGCAGAGACATTTGGAGTAAGGGATAAAGATGCCATTCGCCTCACGACTCAAGGGAAGCAAATTAGCTGTTTTCAGACAAGTTAAACTGATGAATATCGCGTTTTCTGCGGCGTTAATATTCAGCGTTATGGGTTTAAGCATCAATGCAAACGCCGCTGATGAAGCCATGCCACAGGAATATATCCCTCTGGTGCAGGGACTTATCGACGCCGCCAAGGCCAATGATCTTGAGGCGATTGCTAAGCGTGTGGCTTACCCGCTTAAACGTGAATATCCTATCCCCGCGATTCAAAATACCCAGGAAATGATCGCACGTTTTGATCAGGTTTTTGATCCTAAGCTGCTTGAGCAGATCGCCCATTCTAAGATTGAAGCCGATTGGCAGACAATGGGCTGGCGCGGCATTATGCTCGGTAGCGGTGTTGTGTGGCTGGATTTTGATGGCAAGATCATCGCCATTAACTATCAAACACCGGTAGAGGCAAAACTGAAAGCAGAGCTTATTGCTAAGCAACAAACGGCATTACATCCGAGTGTGAGTGAGTTTGTCAGCCCAGCGTTATCTTGGGAGACCGCCAAGTTTACCATTCGTGTCGATGATATGGGGAACAGCCAATACCGCTATGCCGCATGGGCAAAGGGTAAGTCATTGAGCGAAAAGCCAGATTTAGTGCTGAATAAAGGCAAACTTGTATTTGATGGCAGTGGGGGGAATCATTCATACCAATTTCGCAGCGGCCCATACCAGTATTATTGTTATGTCACCGTCTTAGGCGGCAGCGATAGTCCTCTAGGTGAGCTAGTAGTGTTTAAGAATGACCAAGAAATACTGACACAAGCTGTCATTAAAGCAGACTAGTCTCATTTCCCTATCCCTATGAGTGAGATTTAAAGCCGCGACTCTATGTTGATGGTCGCTGCTTTAGTAATCCTAACGACTTCCTTTAGCTAGAAGCTATTGCCCCAAAGTGTGTTTCGTAGTTTGAATGCTTTAATCAAAATCAAAGTCGTGGGGCTTCACCCCACACCCGACCAAGGAGGACTGCTCGTCCTATCAAAAACGTCCATGTTAAATAGCCAGCTCGATATCCATATCTCGCGTTCAAAGCGGTCGTAGGCCTTCGCCCTTGGATGCTCCAAGACGCCCCCAACGGAGTTGAAAGCCCCTTGTGCTCATTGCCAAATTTGCTATCGCTTCCGAAGGATGCGCTTTACATCCATATAAATCCCTCCAGTTCGGCAGTCCCTGCCTCTCGCTCATAAGCGCGAAAATCACCGATTTTCATTCGCCCCTGCACCTGCGAAAGCTAGTCGGTCATCCATGACCGAACTCACGCACTCTTTATTAAATCAAGAGCTCTATTCGCCCTGCGGCAACTCCGAGTGGAGGTGTATTCCTTGGAGTTTTGAGTCGTTAGATAGCGATTGATCAGCAAAAAATAAGCGCGAAAAATGAGAAAGCTAAAACGATATCAAGTGATTACCCATCAAACTGTATAAAAAACCGCTACCGCAAAAAAGCAAATTCCTATAGCATCATTTATACCCATTTACATGGATGTGGCAGTGGCCATATTTGAGATTTAGTCAACAAGCGATTTATGCCCTGCAAACAGCGCAGCGCATAAATACTAAGACGTTAACTGCTACCTAGAATTGAGATTATGCGCGTAAAACTAAAAAAGATAGCCGACAATTTGAGCGATGAAGAACATTTATCTATCGCGGATGAAATACGCCAAGGAAAAATCGATGGTATATCTCTATCATACTTAGGTGGTGCTTTTGGTCCTACATGGTCTGCGGGTAACGATTACAGTTTAGATTTCCTGAAACACTATTCGGGCATTAGAGCTTTAGAGATTTTTCTTCCTGGGCTAACAAGTATTGATGCTATTGCTGAGCATGTAAACGAAATAGAGTTTTTGAGTCTGGGAGAGCTTAATAAAAAAACTGTATCTTTAAGGCCTCTATCAGATCTGAATAAGTTAAATTCTCTGAGTTTGGTCAAAAATAAGAAAGATATCGATTCTATAGCTACGCTCACTAGCCTTAGAGACCTAACCCTTTCAGGGTATCAAGAAAAACAAATAGAGCATGTTGCCAGTCTGAGTAATTTAGAAAGTTTATATTTGGGTTTTGGCACATTTGAAGACCTAAATGCTATTAAAGGATTATCTAAGTTAACAAGCCTAGAAATACTTTGGGTAAAGAAATTACACGATCTAAGTGCCCTGGAAAACCTGACATCTCTTGAGATATTGCATTTAAGTACTCTAAAGCAAGTTACATCCATTCCAGATGTTTCCAATCTAAAGCACCTTAAGAGCTTAGTCATGGATACCATGAATGGACTTTCCTCTTTGTCAGGTATTAAAGGCAGCTCAATTAACGAATTGGCTGTAATTAATTCGAAGATAGATCCTGTATTGTTTTCTGAGCTAAATAATAGTTTGCCAGTGCTGCAGCGGCTTGTACTTGGTCTCGGAACTAAAGGGAAAACAAATGAAGCATCTAGTTTCTTTGATAGTTCCGTTATATGCGACACATTTAATGATTTAAAATACAGTACAGCCAGAGGCTATAGAATTGAGTTCTGCAGTTAACAAGGCGCTGCTGTCGGACAAATTTTCCGCTGCGCTCCAAATTTGCCGCAGAGCGCGGCGCTGAAGGATCCCCTCATAAATCAGCCATAGCATAGCCATATTTGAGCAACTGATTGGCGAATAATACCCAGGCCGCCAGCAATTCTTTCTCCGTGATTTGATAATCAGGCCGCCTGAGTACCTCCAATCCCAAGCGAATCGTTGAGAGTACCGTTCGATGCCCAATGGTATTGGCCTGAAAATGCTTATCCCAGCCCTGTTGCTGTGCGTGTAAACCAACTAGCCACAACAGGCATTGAACCATC
>NZ_JAKKRO010000088.1:0-13866 GCF_025654235.1 Shewanella sp. SM32
TTTCGACCTAACTCAGTCAAGGTCAGTGTCTTACATTCAATCAGTGCCTTAGAGGCCAGCATCAAGCTGTTTAATCGTTTTAGGTGAAGTTCTGGGCAGTATTGGTGTAAAGAATGTTGTAGGATATTGGCTTCGCGCATCTTGTTGTCCAAGTGTAGTTTTTAGCGAAACCATTTGATCATGCAACAAGATGCGCTTCCACCCTAATTTGATGATTTATTTGTAAATCATCAGGGGATTCTTCAGCACGGCGCCTCAATCGTTAAATTTATTTTTATACTCTTTATAAATAAACCGTCTCAATTAAAGCCTGAAATAAAAAATTGAGCCCAACTATCGAAACCGATTTGCGGCGCGGGTTCGGATAGTAACCTTCACTTTGGAGTTTATATCTATGAGTAAAGAAAAAAACAAAAAACCGCCAATGAAAACCTTAAAAGAGAAGCGTCAAGATAAACGGAACCGCCAAAAGGCTTCCGACTAACTTATCTAACTCTGTAAAAAACCTTAAATCCTCTCTTTAAATAGGCCGAAAATAGGGTGTTAATACTTTAGCACCCTATCTTATTTCACAGTTTCCCCCAATATTTTTAGTGCATCATCTAGCGCGACTTTCGCATAGGATCTCATTATCTCGCCTTTATTAAGCCTTGCTCCATCAGCCACTCAATCACAATCGGCGGCGATACTGCTCAGGTGAGCACTGAGCATATTTTTTAAACATCACGATATAAGGCGAAGTTTGGTTATAGCCGAGCGTCAATGCCACTTCTTTGATCGCAAGTCCCTGACGTAATAGTTGTAAGGAATAGATAAACTTATGCCTTTGTCTTAGCTCAGTAAAACTCATTCCCAGAACCTCTTGGCAGCGACGAGCTAAGGTACGCTCTGTGGTATGTAATTCACTGGCCCAAGATTTAAAGGTTTTCGAACTCGCAGGGTCGGCTTCAAGTGCCAGCAACAACGGCTGTAACAGTTTATCTGAGACTGTGGGCAGAAATTGCGGTAGAGCTTTACCCAAGGTCAGCTGATCGAGCAAAACCTCAACCAGTCGCTTATCCGCCGCAGTTTCTGCCACAGTGACTTGCCGCTCCCGCAGATCGTTCACTATCGATTGGGCAATGGATGTTACGGCTAAAAGACAAGTCTCTATGGGAAAAGCCGCAGCTCGCTCGGCAACTATATTCATCGAGCAATAATGAATACTGCGCCGAGTATAACTTTCATGTTCTATCCCCGCAGGAACCCAAATCGCATATTGTGACGGCGATAAAAACCGTTGCCCTGCAGCATGTAACTCCATAATTCCACCGCTGATTAACTGCAGTTGCCCCCAAATATGTTGATGTTTTGGCGTTACCGTATTTGGCAGGAAAGCTTCATAGTTGAAGAAGATATCTGCAGCAGGCTCTTGCTCTGCCGTGAGCGGATGGTAAACCGTGCGCATTTTGATGCCCTCAAAGCTATGGTGATCCAAAAAACTCAAACGAAATCGCTAACCCAGATTACGCTTGTCCGTAGAGGAACTGACCTTGTCTGATAAGCGATATTTATATCATAACCGACCATGGATAATAGCCACTAATCTATTATCTGGATGCTCAAGTGATAAGCCATAAGCTAAGGCCTGTCACTTTAGCCAGTACCTAAAGGCAAGACCATGCTGTATTTGTTTCCCCTGTTGGCCGTATTAATTTGGGCAGGCAATTCGATAGTCAACAAGCTCTCATTTGGGATTATCGATCCTGAAGCCATAGCGTTTTACCGTTGGTTTTTCGCTATGTTATTGTTAACCCCCTTTGTCGCAAGTCGCGTCTGGCAAAAACGCCAAGTGATACTACCTTTGTTACCTAAGTTCGCTACTTTGGCTTTGTTAGGTATGGTGCTAAACCAAAGTCTGGCCTATTTTGCGGCGGCAACCACCACGGCAACAAATATGGCATTAATCACCTCTCTCGTGCCTATGATCAGTCTGTTTTTAGCCGTGCCATTACTCAAGCAAAAATTATCACCGTTAGCCTTTGGTGGCACCTTAATCTCGCTATTTGGATTGATTTTTATGCTCAGTCACGGCGATATGATGAACCTTGCCATCGGCGTGACCCAAGGTGATTTACTGTTGCTCTTTAGCGCCTTTGTGTATGCGCTCTATGGCGTATTACTGAAACGCTGGCAACTGCCACTACCGACTTGGGAATCGGTTTATATTCAAGGACTCATAGCCGTATTCATGCTAACGCCACTGCTGTTTACGAGTCCCAGCATGGCGATCAGTGCCCAATCAGCACCACTGATACTTTACGCTGCTATCGCTGCCTCACTTTTAGCGCCGTGGGCTTGGATCAATGGCATAAGCAAACTCGGCGCCGATCGCACCAGTGTATTCTTTAATTTAATGCCTATTATTGCGGCGATACTGGCGGCCATCATCCTAGATGAAACCTTAGCCATTTCTCATTATATTGGCGGTTCTATGGTCATTATTGGCGTCATGCTAGTGCAGATAAAACCTAAGCCTAAAGTCATCTCTACCCTAGCTTGTCCTGAATAATACAAAGTAATGCGTCAACGCCTTGGTAACAGTGACCAAGGCGGTTTCGCTTATTTCAATGCGTACAAAATCCCATCGCAATCTGCTGCACGCAAAGGCAATTCTATAAATAACGGCTAAGCTATTTATTAAGTTATTAATGGAGATCGTCCTATGTTTAACAGTATTCGCGTTAAGTTTTCACTGATGTTTGCCATTATGGCGACAGCCCTCATTGTCATGGCGGTCACCGACGCTATGCAAAGCCGTGCCACTGTGAAACAGATGCAGGAATTTAGTCAGTTATTTAATCCCGCAATTTCGGCAATTCTCAATGCAGATCGCGACCTTTATCAAGCGCAGCTAAGTGAAGAAGTGTTACTCAGGGAAGAATTATCTGCCGATAATCGCAAAAGTGAGATTGATAACTGGCAAGAGAATGTCGATCAAGCCCGTGACAGAATGGGAGAATTTAAACAAATCCTGACAGATCACCTGCAAGTACTGCAATCAACCAGTGGCTTTGAGGCGCAGTTTTCGCTCTGGTATCAAGCCTCATCAGAGGTCATTAATGCCGTTAAAAGTAATGATTTTGAACGCGCGAAACAACTCCACGAAACCAAATCCAAGCAAGAATTTAAGGCATTAAGAGATATCTACAATGCCGCGGGCGAAGCCGCCGATAACAGAGTAAAAGAGCTAGATTTACAAGCAACGGAACAGGCAACCACCCAAACCCAAATATCCTTAACGATAGCGAGCTTAGTCGCCATTGTGGCGCTTTTGATTGCCTACTTCGGACCTAAAATCATAGTCAATGCAATTGAAGATATCACTAGCAGGATCAATGACATTGTCGATGGTGACGGTAACTTAACCCAAAGGATCCCTATCACACGTCAGGATGAAATCGGCGAGCTCGCCCATGCATTTAACTTATTTGTAGAGCAGCTACAGCAAATGGTCATCTCGATTATTGGTCAAACTAAAGATGTGAGCCAAACCGTTGAAAGCCTTGCAACTAAGTCAGCTACCACAATCAACATCAGCCATGAACAAGAGCAGTTTGTCGATACCATTGTCACAGCAGTGAATGAAATGAGTGCAGCCGTAAGAGAAGTCGCCAGTAACGCTCTTCATACTGCCACCGAAATCACTAAGGTGAATGACCAAACAGTAGAGGGTAAGAATATCCTCGCCCAGTCCGTTAATCATATTCAGCAACTGTCTGAATCAGTTAAAAATGCCGTGACTGTTATTGAAAAACTTTCAGTCAATTCTGCCAATATTGCCTCAGTGCTTGATGTGATCCGCTCAATCGCTGAGCAAACTAACCTCCTTGCCCTTAACGCGGCCATTGAAGCGGCACGTGCTGGCGAACAGGGCCGTGGCTTTGCCGTAGTCGCCGATGAAGTACGTACACTGGCGAGTCGTACCGAAACCTCAACCCAAGATATTCAGCGCATGATTGAAGAGTTGCAACGCGGAGTAAATGATGCGGTTAAAAGCATTGAATCGGGAGCTAGCTTGACCACATCAACCGTGACCCTCGCCAGCCAAACCCAAGATGCACTAGATGAAATTCTAAACTCCACCTCTAAGGTCAGTGAGATGTCCACTCAAACGGCGACTGCGACCGAAGAGCAAACCCATGTGACCGAAGAAATTAATCGTAACTTGACCGAATTATCCGATAAAACAAGATACTGCAACTTAGTGATCCAAGAAACGCAGCAAATAGTCGTCAACACTAAAGCCATTTGCAGCAACCTACAAAAAGAAGTTGCGCGATTTAAAGTCGCTTAAGATAAATGACTAACGACACATGGTGAGCGATTAGCTATTGAAACGAAAAGAGTGCCCAATATGGGCACTCTTTTTAATGGAAATAATACCAAGAAAAGCTTGAAGACAATAAAAGCCAACAACCGTATGCAAGTTGCAAATAACGGTAACGATACTGAACCCAAGTTGTATCGATTCACCCGTTAAAGTGCGAATAACAGTACTAACTGTTTAATGTTAACTCACAGTAATGATTGAATTTCTAATTCAATCATCTGCAAAAGCTGTAAAACAGCCAAAAGATACATCAATCAAAACTGACTAATTGACCACCCAAGTGAGCAATTTTTTCAGCGGCCAAGTCGGGATTAAGATAGCCTGCGACTTTCGTTAACGCATCGGCGCGCCAAGCAAAAGAGGCTCTCACACTAACAATACGCTCGCTTTCAGCATCGACGTTCGTATCGGCAACATTGCCAGTTGGCAGTAATAGTGCAGGGTAATCATGACTTAAGGTTTGTGAGACCCTTGAGCTAGCGAGCGCCATATTGCTAACGCAGAGCTTTTGGCTCGCTCCTAATGGACCGCGGCACACTACATTTAAAGATGCACTGCCAAAAACTTTTAAATCGCCACCCGCATTGACCCAACCTCCGCTCACGCCAGCGCGACGCAGCTCACTCACTGCCATATCAACCGCATAACCTTTAGCTATACCATCTAAGGTTAAAATTAGCGGTCTAGCTAATCGCGCTTGATTACCTTTTATTTCAATATCTTGCCAGTCACCTTGCAATAACAATGGCATACCAAGGTAAGCAGGCAAAGCGCCGCGAGACATCATTTCGCCGCCAACGGTACAATTGAATAAGTTGTTGCTCGCCTTACCCAGCCCCTTAGCCAACTTGAGCACTCGTAAACTATCTTGGCTTAACGTTACCCAAATTCCCGGCTGCCGATTTAACTGATTTAACTCGCTGTCCTGTTGATGGAAGCTCAGCAACCGCCCAATATGGGTCACACGCGAAAAAGCCGCGCTAATAGCCGCTTCCAATGCTTTATCTTTAAGTAGTGCCTCACCGCTTTGATTTGGCAGTGACTCGGCAGCGATTTCCACCAGCGTTCCGAGTAATGGCTTAGCGCGACGTATCATGATAATACCCACTGTAGTAGGAAGATCTGAGGAATCAGCAATAAACGCTTCATCCAGTTAAATTTAAACAAAGCACTAAGAGTAATTAACATAATTTGTGCGGATTCTATTAAAGTCTCTACTTCAATACAAATTGTTGCCATTAGTTTTTATGGGGATTTTAGATGCTTGAAACTGTTTTACATTTAAAAACAATAGATTGCTTATTAAGGTTTTATTAAAGTTATTTGACTTATCATTGCTATCACAACGCTGCACAAGCGAACTAAGTCAATACGTCCCCAAATGAGCCCTATTGATTAATGCCACTCATCATTTACGCTATTTATGCTGTCTTACCCACCAACAACTCAAACTAAATGGAGCAATAAATAGCCAGCTTACTCCATCACACCAGTCATCCGCTTAAATTTCACGCTATTCTATTCAGTTGAAATACACGCTAAATCAGATATAAACCCTCTAACCCAACCTAAACACAAACAAGTAAAATATTGATTAATAATTAAAATAAAGACTAATTTTCATCTTATACAACCTATTAATAACCTAGCGATCACAACGGAAGTAAAAACATCTAGACGTCTAAATTGACAGGTTATCAGGGATCAAATATGCTTTGCCTCAAGTTGCTAGGATACGATGCCGAGGCAACACTGAATTTAAGCGAGTTTGACTGCCAAGGATCCTGCGGAAAAACCCTAAGCGAAAGAGAGATAACATTTGAGCAATCCAACAGCAGCACAGCACAGCCCGGCATCTTTTATTGCCCTGTTGCCATTATTTGTTTTCCTTGGTCTTTTCATTGGCGCGGGTGTGTATTTCCAAAGCCAAGGTGTCGACTTTGCCTTCTATCAATTACCCAGCGTTATCGCTATTTTACCTGCAATCATTCTGGCGTTGATTTTATCAAAACAGAAATTAAATCAATCGATTGATACCTTTATTGGCGGTATTGGTCACAGCAATATTATTGCTATGTGTTTAATTTACTTACTTGCAGGCGCCTTCGCTGCAGTCGCTAAAGCCACTGGCGGCGTCGATGCTACTGTTGCTCTTGGTTTATCGTTAATACCATCGAACCTGTTACTACCTGGTTTCTTCGTGATTGCCGCTTTTATCGCAACGGCCATGGGAACCTCTATGGGGACAATCGCTGCTGTCGCTCCCATCGCCCTAGGCGTAGCCGACCAAGCGCAAATCGACTATGCACTGATGGCGGGAGCCGTGATGTCTGGCGCCCTATTTGGTGACAACTTGTCGATTATTTCCGATACCACAATTGCAGCTACGCGCACCCAAGGCTGTGATATGAAAGATAAATTTCGTGAAAATTTAATTTTCGCTATCCCCGCATCACTGCTAACTTTAATCGCCTTTGTATTTGCCGGACAAGGCCAAGCAGAATTAGCAACGCAGAATATCGATCTTATTAAGGTCATTCCTTATCTGACCATTTTGATCTTAGCTGTGGCAGGTCTGAACGTATTTGTGGTCTTAACCTTAGGTATCTTATTAGCAGGCGCAACCGGCCTGTTTACTATGGATTACGGTGTGATCCAATTCGGTAAAGATATTTATGCTGGCTTTAGCAATATGCAGGAGATTTTCATTCTGTCTATGCTAGTGGGTGGTTTAGCCGCACTCATGCAGCAGCAAGGTGGCCTTGCCTTTGTGAGTAAACAGATTGAAAAGCTGATCACTCGTTTCTCTAAGGCGCAAGGTGAAGCTTCATGCCGTGCAGCTGAGCTAGGTATGGCAGGTATAGTCGCAGTGACTAACTCTTGTGTGGCTAACAACACGGTTTCTATTGTGGTGACGGGTGATATTGCAAAAGACTTAGCAGAGAAGCATGGCGTGAGTCCAAAACGTGCCGCCAGCATACTCGATATTTTCGCCTGTATTATCCAAGGTTTGATCCCGTATGGTGCACAGGCACTCTTGATTGCTTCGACCTTTAGCATCACGCCATTAGCAGCGGTATCACACGCTTGGTACTGTATGATTTTAGCCGTAGTGGCTGTTGCGATTGTAATTTTCCGCAAACGACACTAAATGATATTTGAGTCGCATGAGTAGAATCTAACGTTTATGACAAGGAACGCACTAGGCATTCCTTGTCATTTTAAAGCCCTCTTTTGGCGAAAAAGCATCAACTCGCTTGCCTTCATTAAACAATTCAGGCAAGTTACCGCATTCAATGTGGTCATATCCCATCAGCATATTTTTAGTCTCCATGAATCCTCTTTATCACCAAGAACCAAGTTATTACGATCTACATCGTCTTATTACATGGTTGATTGTAGGCGCAGCCTTTATTAGTGCTTCTGGAGTTTTAATTGCTATTTATGCTGAATATCAAAACGTTGGAGTTCAAGTCTTACAAATACGAGCTGATTTTTTAGGTAACTATATCAACTCACCCCTCGCTTATGTGTTTAATTTAAGCTTATTGGCTGCGGGGCTCTGCATACTCATTTCAATGACCGGGCTCTACTTACTAAAACTGGATACGTTCAGCCAATGCATAGCACTTACAGGTGCTTGGGTAGGAGTCTCTGTGATTTTGATGGGAATATTCCCCATTAATTTTTTGAGCATACACAGAATAGTTTCAACGAGTTATCTATTAAGCACCCTCATCTTACACAGCCTTGTGATTATAGCGGGGATAGTGCCTCGGTTTATTTGCCCAAAGCCACTGTTCTATTTGAGCCTGATCAGCTTTTGTAGTGCAGTGAGTTTAACCCTGCAATTAGATTGGACAATATTGGATTTCCCTCCCTGTGTGCTCCAAACACACTTTTGTCCTGTCTCAGCCAATATGTGGCTCCAAACTAACTTGAGTATTATTTGGTGTTTAAGCCTAGCCTTTGCAATGCGGCGCCTATCAAAAATACTGTATCATCGCGCCCAAGAATGCCAAATACTTTAGGGTAATCCATGCGCTTAGCAAAATACCTCGCCCAGTGTGGCATAGGCTCACGCCGTGAAGCCTGCCGTTTGATTGAGGCCGGGCGCATCACACTCAATGGAGGTATCGCCCGCCACGCAGATCCCATCTGTTTGGACGAGTCATTAAACTGCCTCGACCGTATTGAGTTTGATGGCAAACCCATCACTAAAGCCGAAACGCTCGCCTATTGGGTATTTAACAAAGCTGTGGGCACGGATTGCCGTCTGCTTGAGCAAGATGAAACGAGCCTCATACACCTACTTCCCAAAGCACCAAGACTCTACCCCGTCGGCAGACTCGATAAGGACTCCCGCGGCCTACTGGTGTTAACTAACGATGGTGAGCTGACCCATAAACTGATGCACCCCAGTTTTGCCCACAGCAAAACCTACCATGTACGCCTCGATAGGCCATTCGCAGATGATTTTGTTGAGCAAATGGCAAGTGGAGTGCGTTATAAAGACCTGCAAACCCTGGCCTGCCAAGTCCACCGCCTCAGTTCGGACAGCTTTGAAATCGTGCTGACTCAGGGATTAAATCGACAAATTCGGCGTATGTCCAGCGCCTTAGGCTATAAGGTAATTGACTTACAGCGCGTCGCATTAATGACATTAACGCTAGAATCCTTAGCCGAAGGAGCGATGCGGCCACTCACCCCACAGGAAGTTGCAGTGCTTAAAGCCGCAGTGACAATTTAGAGAAAGACAAGTGGCGAATACACTCAAGCTACTAACCTCAATTTTAGACAAATGCCCGCGTGAACAATATCTTCCAATGAACTCCAATGAAGATAGAAACGCCTGAGATGACTCAGGCGTTTCTATAAAACGAAGCTCCCCTTTCAAGCTTATTAATATGAGCTACTTTTTATCGGAACGAAGTACTAACTCCACTCTGCGATTCAGTTTTTGTCCGGCGTCATTAGTATTGCTGGCGACAGGGCTATATTCCCCGTTACCGTGGGCGGTTAATTGGGCCGACGGAATTTGAAACCCGTCACTCAACTGCTTAATCACAGCTGCGGCGCGGCGCTCCGACAGGCTTTGATTGTAACTCCGCTCGCCCTTGTCATCGGTATGTCCAACCACATAGAAACTCAGTGTCGGATGCAGCTTAAGATAGCTTGCCAGCACCTCCAGTACAGGTTTGGACTCAGGCAACATGCGCTCACTGTCATAATCAAACAGCAATCCCTCCAACGTCGCCTTGCCAGTTTGGCTAATCGCATCGGTCAAAGCATTGAGGTCAATCGCCACTCGATCATCCTTCAGAGTAGAGAGTTCCATTACCCTGAGGGTAGTATCGGCAGGTGTGCCATCGAAATATCCTTGGGAATAGATATCGAAGTAAACATCGCCCTTTGCGTGACTAAGCTTAAACAGCTGATACTCCTGCCATTCGTCCTCTTTATCGTCCTTGATTAATTTGATGGCATTAATCAGGCTATCATCGTCGCCGCAAGCCGTGCCTTTGCAATGGAATACCCGCTCTGCTGCAAGCTTTTGTGCGGCTGCGGCATAATTGCTGTTAATTTCAAACAGGGAATAGCTTTCAGGCATCTGATAACTTATTTGGGTAAGCTTGGTGTCCAGCGATTTGGTTTGATAATTTGCGCCCGAGATCCCCACTAATACAGGCACTTGGGTAAAGTTAGTTTGTTTGTAACTTGTAATATAACTGCCGGGCATACGTCCCAGCAAAGGATGGTCTGTCGAGCCTTGAGCATCGTCACTACGCCTATCTTTAATCTCAATGTTCTTCGGCGCCTGCTGTAAAAAGTCACTATTCGCTTGGATTAAGTCCAGCGGCTCAGGGATAGCGTCGAGAATATCGACTTGCAGATAGGTATATCTGTCCTCGCGATTGACGACATAGATACTGGTGTAAACCTCACCGCGAGTACCTTTCAGTTTTGCCGCCACGTAAGCACTGTGATAGTCGGCATTCACGCTTTTAAGCGGCTTTAGCTGAGTTTGCATGGCTTGACCATCACCGCAGGTGACGGCCTGACAACTAAATAACACTTCAGCATTCAGCTTTTTTAGCTGTGCCAAATAGTTATTGATAACATGCTCAGGACTATACCCCTCTGGTAACTCAACGCTTTGTCGAGTCAATTTCCCCGATACAGGCAACAGAGTGAACTTGTCACCATTCACTGCGGTGATAAGTTCAAAGGGCGTAAAGTGGATGCGCTTTTCTTCAGGCGATTTGGCGTCAGGAAAGGGAGTAAACAGCGATTCAGCATTCACCGCAAAAGTGGCGACACCGCAGGTCGCGGTTAAAAGTACAGCACTCAATAATGTCTTATGTCCCATAAATAATCCTTTTCTGTGGGGAATCTAGCTCTCGCGAATCAACTAGATAAAGAAATAGTGATGGGATAATACGATAAAAATTTTTATCTAGGTATAAACGGCATAAAAGTAATACTTTTTATTGAAAAGGAAATACACAGAAGAAATAAAGAGAGAATATAAAGCCCTCCATCTTTAAATAGCACACAGAAGTGGAGATGCCGCGAACATACGAATATGAAGAGCAGCCATGTCCGCCGTCAACGGTCACAGTTGCAACAATGCCAATCCTCACTAACCCACTAGCTTTTCATTCAGCTAAAAAAGCTATTGCCCCTTTTCTTGTTAACGCAATTACTCAGTAGCAAATCGCGCCACTGAAAACACCATACTTTTGCTCATGGTTAGCAGCAGAGAGACCGTGATAGAAAACTCCCAAAAACTCTCAGGTTTACACAATTCATTCATACTCCCTAACTTGCATGAATATTCTGCTTAGCGACAAGCAATAATTTTGCTTATGTTTTTATTGACCTATCTCAAATGAGAAGGGCTAATCAATATTAGTCATTGCTCATGCAAAAGAGTGCTACAATACGCATATCAGATACAAAAAATATAAAAAATGAACAAATAACAACGTTAGGTTACAAAAATGATAGAGTTTAAATTCAAACATTATGGGTATGATGGTTCTGTGTCCGTTACGCATCCAGATTCAATTCAACGTTTATCTGACCATTTCAGCTCAGCCAACCGGAAATACATTCTGGACGAGCTTATCTTAATGGTGGTGCGCAAGGATAACCAGCAACTTTCGATGAATTATCCAGACTACACCCCGGTACAAGTGGCAGAGCTCAATAACCTCTCTGATATAACTATCTCCCTAGGGGATGCAAGATTCCAAAGAATTGTGTGACTAACTTTAGCTAACATATTGATGTATAAGCTGTGTATTGGGGGGTGTGGACAATTTATCACCTTTTACGAAGACAAATTGTCCAATTGTGTTTCAAGTAATAGAGGGGATATCTTTTCCGATTCCAATCGATGAGTAAACGGTAGTAGATGGCCTGAGAGCCATAGCTCCAACAAACATTCGTTTCATGGCAGCTATGGCATTATCCTTTTTCCTTTAGGATTGACTGAACTGTTTCACCAGACGTTGCAGGCTTTCTAGGCGTTCAACCAACAGGTTTGTGCGGTCTACGGAGGTGGATGATAGGGATTTAGTTAAGCGAATGGCTTCTTTCATTCGATGCACATGCTCAGTCATGCCCTGAGTCACCTGAACCTGCTCAGTAATGGCTTGTGAGATACTGGTGCTTTGTTCGCCAATGGCTCCCAAATCATTCACAATCGCCTCAAAAGCCTCTTTACTTTTCTGGGACTTGGTGACGCTTAGCTCTGATGCGGTTATACCTTCTTCCATCAAGCTACCTGTCTTGTTTACGGTTGCCTGAAGCACTTCTATTTTCGAGCGAATATCATCGACAGAGGTGCTGGTTTTTCCTGATAGAGCGCGAACTTCATCAGCCACAACAGCAAATCCGCGACCGTGCTCTCCCGCTCTGGCGGCTTCTATTGCAGCATTGAGTGCCAGCAGGTTAGTTTGCTCGGCAATGCCTTGTATCATTTCCAGAATGGTTTCAATACCATCAACATCTGCGTAGAGCTGCTCAAGTGCCGTTTTAGAGTTATCAAGCTGCTGGCTAAGCACATGGACCGTTTCGACAGCCTCATCAATCGTCAGGCTTCCTTCCTCAGCTTTTATTTGAGCATTTTGGGCAAACTCAGAGCTTTGCTTAGCCTGATTAGCAACTTCATCAATGGAGGCCAGCATCTCTTCTGCGGAAACGGCCATAGCATCAGTAGCCGTATCTTGCTCACCCAGCTCTCTGTCGATGGCCTGACTGTTCGCTACTTCTTCAGTTGCGGCCTGAAGCAGGCTCTCCGACGTTTCATTGGCCCTTGCGGTAGCCGCCCGAAGCTCGGCCCGTTTCATCATCATTGCCAGTTCAATCCGGGAGATATCATCACAATACCCGGTGTAAGGCTGCTCCATGAGTGGGTTGTCATAGTGTGATTTAGCAAGTTTATTGACAGAAGCAAGGCGCTGCTTGAGCCTGAATGATGTGGCAGCTTGGATGGTGCAAAGTGGAATTAGTATCCACAGTGCCGCTGATAGCGGCAACACACCGAAGGCAAGTAACATAAGCGCTGTTAATTGGGTAATAAGCAGCCAAAAGTTTAGGCTTACCCACTTAATACGCCTTATGGAAACGGTGCCATTTCGAAGTTTTGCATAAAGTGAATAGGCTCTGGATATTTGTTCATCGGTTGGTTGAGTCCGGACAGACTGGTATTCATAGACTTTACCGTCTTTATCCATAATAGGGGTAACAATGGCGGATACCCAGTAATGACCAGTGCCTTTACATTTGTTTTTTACCAGCCCCATCCAGCTTTTACCCGATTGAATATACTCCCAGAGCTGACCAAATGCGGGTTTTGGCATATCACTGTGCCTAATGACATTATGGGGCTTACCGAGTAACTCCTCTTCTTCGTATCCGGCAATGCGGCAAAAATCCTCGTTACAATATGTAATGTGACTGTCTGCGGTCGTGGTAGATATCAGACTATCACTGTCTGAAAACCGAACTCTTTCATCTGACATAATACTTCTCAACCTCTTTATTGTTTGTTAGTTATTATTGAACAGCATGGCTGTTATATTTGTCTATAAATACTTCAAAATCTTCAATCGGTATGGGCTTGCTGTAAAGGAACCCCTGATAGACTCTACATCCTTCGTTTTCCAGAAACGCTCTCTGTTTTTCAGTCTCAACGCCTTCCGCTATTACGTATAATCCTAGGGCCTCCGACATTGATATACCCGTGATCAATGAAGATGCTTGATTTTCAGTGAAATGAGGATCAAGCTAACGATTATGAAACTACTCCTTACTCCTGAACAAAAACAAGTCCTAGAGACCCAGCATGCTCAAACGCGTGACGGGCGTATTCGTGACCGCATCAAAGCAGTACTGCTTGCATCCGAAGGCTGGACCCCGGCAATGATTTCTCAAGCATTACGCATTCATGAAAGCACTGTACGTAATCACCTTGCCGATTACAC
>NZ_JAKKRO010000089.1:0-13137 GCF_025654235.1 Shewanella sp. SM32
AACACAGCCAGAACACAGCCAGCTAAATTTTGTCTCACCAGGGCAACGTCATGCACTGCAAGATGGCGCTATTTTAGCGAAGCGCAAGAAAGTGCTTGAGGCGGCGAAGGAAAGAAAACCGATGCGTTGGTCTACAGAGATCAGAAATTGTGAAGCGGTTGGCGCTGTAACACTCAACCCAGATAAGGCACCAGAAGAAGGCGTAATAAATGCAGCTTAATATTTAAACAAAGAGTGACAACTATCTTGAAAAACACCGACTTTATAACATGATGGTTTCGCACTGATTTTGGTGCTTGCTATAGGATTTAGGATGTGAATGTGCCAAATAAATCACTCGCTGAGGCTGAATATAATCAATTTAGGTTGTTCTTAGAGCAACACAGCGGCATCGTACTGGGTGAAAATAAGCAATATCTTGTGCGCAGTCGTCTTGCTCCTTTGATGGGCAAATATAACCTGCCATCCTTATCTGATGTGGTTAAGCATTCGATGAAGCCTACTGAGCGTGCGCTCAGAGCTGAAGTGATCGATGCTATGACGACCAATGAAACCCTTTGGTTCCGTGATCGTTATCCATTTGAGTTGTTGAATAATGTCCTACTACCAGAATACAGTCGTCTGGGGCGTCCGCTTAAAATTTGGTCTGCGGCTTGCTCGTCAGGCCAAGAGCCATACTCATTGGCTATGACTATTCTTGAGTATCAACAGAAGAAGCCTGGTGCCTTGGCTGGTAGTGCTTCGATTCAAGCAACGGATTTATCTCCTTCCATGTTGGAACGCTGCAAAAATGCCGAGTACGATAGTTTGGCATTAGCGCGTGGTTTATCTGAAGAACGTAAGCGTCAGTTTTTTGATGCATTACCTTCAGGTAATATGAAGTTAAAGGATAATGTGAAGCGGTTGGTGAACTTTAGAGCGCATAATTTGCTTGAGAGTTATAGTCTGCTTGGCAAGTTCGACATTATCTTTTGCCGCAATGTGCTGATTTATTTTGCACCAGAGGCAAAGGCAAAAATTTTGCGGCAATTCGCTGCCGCTCTCAATCCCAAAGGGATTTTATTTCTCGGTGCATCAGAATCTATCGCTGGTTTAACGGACGAGTTTGATATGGTTCGTTGTAACCCTGGCATTTATTACCAGAAAAAGACTTAACTCAGCCGCTCTAAAGAAAATTACCGACAATTGTCGGTAATTTTTTACCCATCACTTGCTCATCCTTGTTGTTATTCTCAAAATTTCCTGATGTTGGCACATGAATTGCTTTATTTTCGTGAGAACACGAGGAGGCAATTTTATGGCGATCAATTTTGATAATGCACTGGGTGTGCATCAATACACTCTCGGTATTAGAGCGCAGCGGGCTGAAGTTATTTCAAGCAATATCGCTAACGCAGATACGCCACATTACAAAGCCCGCGATGTTGATTTTTCTGCGGCAATGCAGGCCGCTCGAGGCCAACAGCAGCAGCGAAATAGTCTTGAAATGCAAGAGCCAGATAAGCATTTTGGGCTTGCGGAGTTGACTGGGCAATTTGTTAAGTTCCGTGTGCCAAATCAACCCGATACCGGTGATGGTAATACTGTTGATATCCAACAGGAACAATCGGCATTCATGCAAAATGCACTTGAATATCAAATGTCACTAGGTTTTTTAGACAGTAAGTTTAGTGGCATGAAGAAAGCGTTGAGAGGGGATTAATCATGAGTTTATTTAGCATATTTGATGTTGCTGGCTCGGGAATGTCTGCTCAATCGGTCAGGCTAAACACCACCGCGAGCAACATAGCCAACGCGGATTCCGTCTCGAGTAGTGTAGATAAGACCTATCGTTCCCGTCATCCCATTTTTGAAGCCGAAATGGCTAAAGCCCAAAGTCAGCAACAAGCTTCTCAAGGCGTTGCAGTAAAAGGCATTGTAGAAAGTGATAAACCACTACTGAAAGAATACTCGCCCGATCATCCTATGGCGGATGCGGACGGCTTTATTTATAAACCGAATGTTAATGTCATGGAAGAAATGGCAGATATGATTTCTGCTTCGCGCTCATATCAAATGAATGTTCAAGTCGCTGAAGCAGCTAAGTCTATGCTGCAACAAACACTTGGGATGGGTAAATAACATGTGTTACTTAGGAGGTAAGCTGTGAGCCTCATTAATCAAATTAACCAAGCGTCGGCGCAGACGGCTCAAAATAAGAGTCAGCCAAATGCCGTTACGACGAATTCATCAACCAGCTCAACGGGTAATCCGTTTCTTGATGGCATACGTTTGCCAAAAGAGTCAATAGTACCGGAAGCAAAAAGCCAGCAGTTAACTCAAGATGACTTTTTCTCGTTATTAAGCCAACAGTTATCGATGCAAGATCCCTTTAAGCCCGTCGACAACGACCAAATGATTGCGCAGATGGCATCATTCTCGACGGTTGATGGTATTACTAAGTTGAATAAGGAAATCGTTAATTTAAACGGTGTTATGACATCAAGCCAAGCATTACAGGCATCAGGACTTGTTGGTCGCAAGGTATTGATCCCAACTGATACAGGTAACATTTCAGCTGAAAGCCCAACAATAAAAGGTGTGATTAGCACGCCAGCTAAAATTCCTGAAGTTACTGTACGTGTTGAGGATGAGAAAGGCCAAGTTGTGACCACCTTTAAAGTTGATGGCAGTAAGGGGGGCAATGTCGATGTTAACTGGGATGGCCTCGATAAAGATGGAAACCCTGTAACCGCAGGTAACTATACGATCAAGGCGAGTGGTTTAGTGGATGGAAAATCCCAAGAATTGCCAGTCTCGACCTATGCTCATGTGACCAGCGTTTCTCTCGGTACGGCCAGTACTGGCGCGATTCTTAACTTGAGAGGCGGTATGGGCATCAAGTTAACCGATGTGTTAGCTGTGTCTGAAACCTAAGTTTGCATAAAAGAATTTTTGCAGCATCCGAATTGGGCGCAAGTCGCTCATAAATGAATTGAGTCAAGTGTAGAGGTGAATTATGTCGTTTAACATTGCATTGAGTGGCATTTCTGCTGCGCAGAAAGATTTAAACACTACGGCGAATAACATTGCTAATGCGAACACCATTGGCTTTAAAGAATCCCGTGCTGAATTTGCGGATGTTTACGCTAATTCTATTTTTTCAAATGCTAAAACTGCTGTCGGTGGTGGTGTTGCTACGAGTCAAGTGGCACAGCAATTCCATCAAGGTAGTTTACAGTTGACGAATAACTCCCTTGATATGGCGATTAAAGGTGGTGGCTTTTTCGTTACTGCCTCTGAACTGGGTACATTAGACCACTCGTTTACCCGTGCAGGAGCATTTAAGGTCGATAAAAATAATTACATGGTTGATTCTGCTGGTAATTATTTGCAAACTTTCCCAGTGGATAAAGATGGGAACTCAACATCAGTGAGTTTAACGACGGCTAAGCCGGTACAAATACCAGACACTGCGGGTAGCCCTGTAAAGACTGAGAATGTTACTTTACAAATGAACTTAAATGCTAAGGAAAGTGCACTCGACCCGGCGGCATTCGATCCTCTAGATGCAAAAACCTACAATAACGTTACATCAATGACAATTTATGACTCACTCGGTGAGCCACATATTATGACCACTTATTTTGTTAAGCCCAAAGACGGTTCGTACAATGGTGAGAACAATTGGGTGGCTTACTATGCTGTTGATGGAAAGCAAGTCGATCTAGCCGGTCCTGCTGGTACTTATCAAACAGATACCACCGGCGATGGTACACCTGATGCAACGGGCACAGCTCAAACTGCTGGTGGTTGGAAAGGCTCTGTACTCAAGTTCAATTCTGTTGGTGTCTACACTGGTAGTGATCCTGCTATAGTCAAGACTGAGGCTTTGGGCGTCAGTGGTGCGGGTGTTTTAGGGCCAGGTGCCGATGGTACTCAAGAGTTGACTGTGAAGTTTAATGCCCCAACGCAATATGCTGCTCCTTTTGGTGCAACTGAGTTGACGCAAGATGGTACGACTGTAGGTCGCTTAACTAACGTTGAAATCGGCGAAGATGGTTTAGTGACCGCGAGTTATTCTAATGGTTCAACCGTGCCTTTAGCACGGGTTGCTTTAGTTCGTTTTGCTAACGAACAAGGTTTAACGCAAGTGGGTAATACGTCGTGGAAAGCCAGTTTAGCTTCAGGTCCAGCGTTAGCGGGTGAGGCAAATAGTGGAACTTTTGGTAGCATCAGTTCATCGGCGCTAGAGCAATCGAACATTGATTTGACGACTGAACTGGTCGATTTAATTTCGGCACAGCGTAACTTCCAAGCGAACTCTCGTACCCTTGAAGTGAATAACACGCTGCAACAAACCGTATTACAAATCCGCTAATCATTACTTTGTTTAACTAAGTGTTGCCGCCAGTGGCAACACTTAGCCTTTATCCTGCCGTCAAATCACTTCATTTTCATATTTTTCAATTCTATCAGTAAATTAAACGTTATTATTTGTTGGCATGATGCTTGCTTGGCTATTGTCATGTAGAAAATTTGACGGAGCAGTCTGTGGACAAATTCCTTTATGTCGCCATGAGTGGCGCTAAGCAAAATATGAATGAGCTGGCACTCCGTGCGAACAACTTAGCCAATGCTAATACCGATGGTTTTAAATCAGATATGGCGCAGGCCAGATCGATGCAAGCCTTCGGTGAAGGGTTGCCTTCAAGGGTGTTTGCGATGACAGAATCTCCGTCAGCTAATTTTCGCTCTGGTCCGATAAAAACCACTGGACGGGATCTCGATGTTGCCATTAAAGGCGATGGCTGGTTTGCCGTTCAGGCGAAAGATGGCAGTGAAGCTTATACCCGTTCAGGTAGTCTCAGTTTCGATGCGACGGGCATGTTGTATAACGACAGAGGCAATCCCGTGATGGGGGACGCTGGCCCGATAGTGCTGCCATTACCTATTGATAAAGTGTCAATTTCACAGGATGGCATAGTGTCTGTTCGCCCTCAGGGGGCGACTGCTGAAGTGATAGAAGAAGTGGCTAGATTGAAGTTAGTTAATCCCGGCAATGCGCAGATGATGCGTGGTGAAGATGGATTATTTCGACAAATGTCAGGCGAACCAGCACCAGCTGACCCTTTCGTCGCAGTTGAAAGTGGTGCCGTAGAGGGCAGTAACGTTAACCCTGTTGATGAAATGGTGTCTTTGATTGATCTTCAGCGCCAGTTTGAATTGCAAGTCAAGATGATGAAAACCGCGGAAGAGAATGATCGCGCTTCATCCTCATTAATGCGTATTAGTTAGGAGATAGATTATGCATCCGGCGTTATGGATTAGTAAAACTGGCTTAGACGCACAGCAAACTGATATTTCAGTGATTTCAAACAACGTAGCGAACGCTAGCACTGTGGGCTACAAAAAAAGCCGCGCAGTATTTGAAGATTTACTCTATCAAACAGTTAACCAAGCAGGTGGTGTTAGTGCATCTAACACTAAGCTACCCAACGGATTAAACATAGGTGCGGGTACGAAAGTCGTCGCTACTCAAAAAATGTTTACTCAGGGTAACATGCTGACGACGGATAACTCACTGGATCTCATGATTGAAGGTCCTGGATTTTTTGAAATACAGCTTCCTGATGGAACCACTGCTTATACTCGAAATGGTCAGTTTACCTTAGATGATACGGGTCAGATTGTGACGCCAGGTTCTGGCTATTTGCTACAACCCGCGATCACTATTCCTGATAATGCGACCAGTATTACCGTTTCAGCAGAGGGTGAAGTTTCAGTAAAAACGCCGGGTACCGCAGAGAACCAAGTCGTGGGTCAGTTGACTATGACGGATTTTATTAATCCATCGGGTTTAGATCCTATGGGACAAAACTTATATACGGAAACTGGTGCCAGTGGTACGCCCATTCAAGGTACCGCTTCGTTAGATGGCATGGGAGCGATTCGTCAAGGCGCCTTAGAAACCTCTAACGTTAACGTGACCGAGGAACTGGTGAACCTTATCGAAAGTCAGCGCATTTACGAGATGAACTCTAAAGTGATTTCAGCGGTAGATCAGATGCTGTCTTATGTGACTCAGAATTTATAGAGGCAAACATCATGGCTAGATATCTTGTGTTGGCCGTCGCGTTATTGCTTGCAGCTTGTAGCTCGACGCAAAAGAAACCCCTTGCGGATGATCCCTTTTACGCACCGGTATATCCAGAGGCGCCGCCGACAAAAATTGCCGCAACTGGCTCTATTTATCAAGACAGCCAAGCATCTAGCTTGTATTCGGATATACGCGCCCACAAAGTCGGTGACATTATCACTATCGTATTGAAGGAATCGACTCAGGCGAAGAAGAGTGCAGGCAATCAGATTAAAAAAGGTTCAGACATGAGCTTAGATCCCATCTTTGCTGGTGGTAGTAATGTGTCCATTGGCGGAGTGCCAATTGATTTGCGTTACAAAGATAGCATGAACACTAAGCGTGAATCGGATGCTGATCAGAGCAATAGTCTAGATGGCAGCATCTCGGCAAACGTGATGCAAGTGCTGAACAACGGCAGTTTAGTGATCCGTGGTGAAAAATGGATTTCAATTAATAATGGTGATGAGTTTATTCGTGTCACTGGTCTCGTTCGCTCGCAGGACATTAAACCCGATAACACTGTCGATTCAACGCGAATGGCTAATGCCCGTATCCAATACAGTGGCACAGGCACTTTCGCAGATGCTCAAAAAGTGGGCTGGTTAAGCCAGTTCTTTATGAGCGACTGGTGGCCCTTCTAAGGAGTCGTATCATGAAATATAAACTGGTGTTAGCCGTTGCCATGCTAGTGTTTTCTCTACCTAGTCAGGCTGAACGAATTAAAGATATTGCCAATGTGCAAGGTGTGCGTAGTAACCAGTTGATTGGTTATGGCTTAGTGGTCGGTTTGCCGGGAACGGGGGAAAAAACCAGTTATACCGAGCAGACCTTTATGACTATGCTCAAAAACTTTGGGATTAATCTTCCTGACAACGTCAAACCGAAAATTAAAAACGTTGCAGTGGTAGCCGTACACGCGGATATGCCCGCCTTTATCAAACCTGGTCAAGATCTTGACGTAACGGTATCTAGCTTAGGTGAAGCCAAAAGCTTACGCGGTGGCACCTTATTACAGACCTTTTTGAAAGGGGTAGATGGTAATGTGTATGCCATAGCCCAAGGTAGTTTAGTGGTGAGTGGTTTTAGTGCCGATGGTTTAGATGGTTCAAAGGTGATTCAAAATACGCCAACTGTAGGTCGTATACCGAATGGCGCGATTGTTGAGCGTAGTGTTGCAACCCCATTTTCAACTGGCGATTATTTGACGTTTAACCTACGTCGTTCGGATTTCTCTACTGCGCAGCGCATGGCCGATGCGATCAATGATCTATTAGGTCCAGATATGGCGCGTCCTTTAGATGCGACGTCTGTTCAGGTAACGGCTCCACGTGATGTATCACAACGAGTCTCCTTTTTAGCAACGCTTGAAAACCTTGATGTTGTTCCCGCAGAGGAATCTGCCAAAGTGATCGTTAATTCACGTACTGGAACCATAGTGGTTGGGCAAAACGTACGCTTACTCCCTGCGGCGATTACCCATGGCGGCATGACTGTCACGATTGCGGAGGCGACACAGGTTTCGCAGCCTAACGCGTTGGCAAATGGTCAAACAACCGTCACGAGTAATAGTACGATCACAGCGACAGAAAGTGACCGTCGTATGTTTATGTTTAATCCAGGCACTACGCTGGATGAGCTGGTTAGAGCGGTTAACTTAGTCGGTGCAGCCCCTTCAGATGTGTTAGCAATACTTGAAGCATTAAAAGTGGCAGGAGCTTTGCATGGTGAACTTATCATCATCTAATTTCTGTCGGGAAAATCATGGAAAAGCTTTCAAGTTCATCACATTTTCTTGACCTGGGCGGGCTAGATTCACTCCGCGCCCAGGCTCAGAAAGATGAGAAGGGCGCCTTGAAAAAGGTCTCCCAACAATTTGAAGGTATTTTCGTGCAAATGCTGATGAAAAGTATGCGCGATGCCAATGCGGTTTTTCAGTCTGATAGTCCACTCAATAGCCAATACACTCAGTTTTACGAGCAGATGCGCGATCAGCAGTTATCGGTCGATTTATCTGACAAAGGTGTATTGGGCCTTGCCGATATGATGGTGCAGCAACTCTCTCCCGAAACAAGTCATTTCACGCCTGCATCGGTATTGCGTGACGATGGTGGCATGAAAATGCTCCACGACGATAAAGCGCTTAATGTGCCTATGCAGAGTTCAGCCGCTCCTGTGGTTGAACCCACAGTTGTAAATCATGGTGTGCCGGCTGCTATCGCTCGGCCTGTATTTGAACCGGATAGAGCTGAAGATGCCAATTCATCAATGGACATTGATACGCCTAATCGTTCACTGGCTATCGATACGCCTAAGCCGAGCTGGAGTGAACAATCACTTTCAGTGGTAGAACCTGTGATTAGCGGCCAAGTTTTGCCGACGGCAGCATTTAGGGAAACCCAAAAAATTGTCAGGTTCGGTAGTCGAGAAGAATTTTTAGCGACCTTATATCCACATGCTGAAAAAGCCGCAAAAACATTAGGTACCCAACCAGAAGTATTATTGGCGCAATCTGCACTGGAAACTGGCTGGGGACAAAAAATCGTCCGCGGCAATAACGGTGCGCCGAGTCATAACCTATTCAACATTAAAGCTGATCGTCGTTGGTTAGGCGATAAGGCTAACGTCAGTACCTTAGAATTTGAGCACGGTGTTGCTGTTCAGCAAAAAGCTGACTTCCGAGTTTATAGTGACTTCGAGCATAGCTTTAACGATTTTGTGTCCTTCATTGCCGAAGGTGACCGTTATCAAGATGCGAAAAAAGTGGCCGCTTCCCCTACTCAATTCATCCGAGCTTTGCAGGATGCGGGTTATGCCACTGATCCTCGATACGCTGAAAAAGTGATTAAAGTGATGCAGTCGATCAGTGAAGAACTGAAATCAATTCTGCCAGGAGAAGACAAATGATGAATCTTACAACCCTGTTTGTTCATAGGAGTGTCAACTAATGGCCGTTGATCTACTGAATATAGCGCGAACTGGGGTGCTTGCCTCCCAGTCGCAACTGGGTGTTACCAGTAATAACATAGCTAACGCCAATACCGCTGGTTACCACAGACAAGTGGCAACTCAGTCGACTCTTGAATCGCAGCGTTTTGGTAGTAGTTTTTATGGCACAGGAACTTACGTTAATGACGTTAAGCGTATCTACAATGACTACGCTGCAAGAGAGTTACGCATTGGCCAAACAATGTTAAGCGCCGCCGAAGCCAGCTACGGTAAATTGAGTGAGCTAGATCAGCTGTTTTCACAGGTAGGTAAAGTTGTGCCACAAAGCTTAAATGACCTGTTTTCGGGGCTGAATAGTGTGGCTGATTTGCCTGCAGATTTGGGTATTCGGAGTTCGACCCTAACAAACGCACAGCAAGTTGCCAGCAGTCTTAATCAGATGCAGTCGTATTTGAATGGTCAGCTTAATCAGACCAATGACCAGATCACAGGTATGACTAAGCGTATCAATGAGATCAGTACAGAACTGGCAAATTTAAACCTAGAGTTAATGAAGTCGCCGAATCAGGATGCACAGTTGCTTGATAAGCAAGATGCACTTGTTCAAGAGTTAAGCCAGTATGCTCAAGTGAATGTTATTCCATTAGAAAATGGTGCTAAGAGCGTAATGCTCGGTGGCTCAGTGATGTTGGTTTCTGGCGAAATTGCTATGACGATGGGAGTCCAAGCGGGTGATCCATTTCCGAATGAGCTTCAATTGACTTCAAGTATTGGTTCGCAAAGTGTCACTGTTGATCCGAGTAAACTTGGCGGTCAGTTAGGGGCCATTTTTGATTATCGTGATCAAACGTTAATTCCCGCGGGTCATGAGCTCGATCAATTAGCCTTGGGCGTGGCTGATAACTTCAATAAAATGCAAGCACAAGGTATTGACCTCAATGGGCAAGTTGGTGCCAATATCTTCAAAGATATCAACGATCCTATGATGTCTTTGGGCCGTGCAGCAGGTTTTTCTGGTAATACGGGTAATGCAACATTAGGCGTCACCATAGATGACACCAGTTTATTAACTGGTGGTGCCTACGAACTGTCATTTACCGCGCCTGCAACTTATGAGCTGAGAGATTCGAAAACGGGGGCAATTACGCCACTGACGTTAAATGGCTCGACTTTATCGGGTGGATCTGGATTTTCAATTGACATAAAAGCGGGCGCTATGGCGTCTGGCGATCGTTTTGCCATTCGCCCAACAGCGGGTGCTTCAAATGGCATTGAAGTGGTCATGAAAGACCCTAAAGGCATTGCCGCCGCATCCCCAAAGATTTCAGCAGATGCCGCTAACTCGGGCAATACCCAAGTGAAGTTGACTCAAATTAGCAATCGTAATGCCGCAAATTTCCCTGTAACAGGCAGTGAGTTGACGATAAAGCTCGATACCACAGTTGTGCCTCCAACCTATGAAGCATTCGACGCCGCTGGAACATCCCTTGGGGCTGCAGCCCCTTATACTCCTCCGAGTATCAGCGCTTTTGGTTTTACCTTTGAAGTTGACAGCAAAGCGGCTGCAGGCAATGACAGATTTACCTTCGATTTATCCTTCGCAGCGGGGGATAACTCTAATGCTGTCGCTATGGCTAAGTTGAGCGAAAGTAAGGTGATGAATGGGGGAAAGTCGACCCTAGCTGATGTGTTCGAGAACACTAAGCTCGAGGTAGGCAGTAAAACGAAAGCGGCTGAAGTGCGTGTTGGTTCGGCAGAGGCCGTGTATCAACAAGCTTATGCGCGAGTAGAGAGTGAGTCGGGCGTGAACTTAGATGAAGAAGCAGCAAATTTAATGCGTTTTCAGCAAGCCTATCAAGCCTCTGCGCGGATCATGACGACTGCACAGCAGATTTTTGACACCTTATTATCCTCAGTGCGTTAGGAGATTTAACTATGCGATTATCATCCGCGCAGATTTTTAATCAAAGCATTACCAGTGTGCTGCAAAAGCAAACGGCGACCAGCAAAATTCTTGACCAATTGAGCAGTGGTAAGAAAGTCAATACTGCTGGTGATGATCCTGTGGCGTCACAGGGTATCGATAATCTGAATCAGAAAAATGCACTCGTTGATCAGTTTATTAAGAACATTGATTATGCAACGAATCACTTACAGCAGACCGAAAGTCAACTTGGCCAAGCAGATAAACTAGTGTCGAGCATGAAGGACATGATGCTACGGGGTTCTAATGGCAGTATGACAGCGGCAGAGCGGCAAACAATTGCCGATGACCTGCGCAAAAGTCTGGATCAATTACTGACAATTGCGAATACCAAAGATGAATCGGGAAATTATCTCTTTGCAGGTAATAAAACTGACACGCAACCGTTCGCATTCGATAATAATGGTCAGATTATTTACTCAGGCGACTCAGGCGTTCGTAATAGCATGATTGCTTCAGGTATTCAGCTTAATACTAATGTGTCTGGAGATACCGCTTTTATGAAGTCACCTAATGCAATGGGTGATTATAGCGTCAATTATTTGCCGTCCCAACAAGGTGATTTTAGTGTATCTAGCGCTAAGCTAGCTAACGCGACACCTTCTCTCTCTGATTACACTGTTTCATTTCTAGATGATGGTGCTGGTGGCATTAATGTCGAAGTCACCGACAACGCTATTCCCGCCAATATCATCTCCCCCGCAGCGGCGTTCGATCCCGCTGTGCCAGTCACTTTTGACGGTGTTGAACTAAAAATTGCCGGCGAGCCGAAGATAGGTGACAGCTTTACCCTTCACCAAGAACAAGAGGTTAGCATTTTCAATACCTTAAATAAGGCGATTGCTCTTTTTGAAAACGCTGATCAAGTGCAGACGCCATCCGGGCAGTCTGAGTTGGCACAGTTATTGAATAATGTTGGGAGTGGTGTCAAACAAATGAGTCAGCAGCAAGGCTTATCAGGTAACAGTTTAAAGATACTGGAAAAATATACTGATAAGCACACTGATGAGAAATTGATTAACACCTCGGCATTATCCAAATTGGAAGATCTTGATTATGCCACTGCGATAACTGAATTTGAGAAGCAACAACTCGCTCTCAATGCCGTATCCAGTGTGTTTAGTAAAGTGGGTTCCGTATCGCTGTTTGATTACATCTAGATCGAATGCCTTCTGAACCGAAAGCACTAAAACAAGACGGTTTTCAATGATGAAGGCATCAAGGTCTAAAGGTTAAGTAATTAAATTAAGCAAATAGAGTTAAGCACGTTAAGTAAAGTTGCAGCAATTGATGGCAACAAGATTTAGCCAGGCTTCCACGTCTTGGCACCCAACTTAGAAGAGGAATGTAACATGGCTATTTCAGTAAACACGAACGTCACATCGATGAAGGCGCAAAAAAGTCTTGGTGGTGCTAATGGTAATTTGCAAACGTCCATGGAACGTTTGTCATCGGGATTACGGATTAACAGTGCTAAGGATGATGCTGCGGGTCTGCAGATCTCTAATCGTATGACAAGTCAGATTAATGGGCTAGATGTTGCTATGCGTAATGCCAACGATGGTATTTCGATAGCCCAAACTGCTGAAGGTGCAATGCAGGAATCGACCAATATTCTGCAACGTATGCGAGATTTATCACTGCAATCGGCTAACGGCTCTAACTCTGCAGAAGACCGTGAGTCTATGCAGAAAGAACTTTCTGCATTACAAACAGAATTAACTCGTATTGCCGATACAACATCATTTGGTGGTCAGAAATTACTAGATGGCAGTTATGGTACTCAGAAATTCCAAGTAGGTTCGAATGCTAACGAGACTATTTCTGTATCGATTGGTGATGTGTCAGCAGGTTCAATTGGTCAGAATCAAAAAACAGGTGCAGGCAGTGTATTTGGTGCTGCTGCGGCGGCAGGAACAGCATATGGTGTTGCAACAGGCGCTAGTAACATTGTACTAAGCGGCCCTAATGGCACATCTACGGCAACAGATATATCAGCTATGGATGCAAAAGCTGCAGCTGAAGCACTAAATAATTTAGGTACAGGCGTTAAAGTTTCGACTAAGGCATCTGTAGAGTTGACAGG
>NZ_JAKKRO010000090.1:0-12605 GCF_025654235.1 Shewanella sp. SM32
GTTGATGGTTCAATGCCTGTTGTGGCTAGTTGGTTTACACGCACAGCAACAGGGCTGGGATAAGCATTTTCAGGCCAATACCATTGGGCATCGAACGGTACTCTCAACGATTCGCTTGGGATTGGAGGTACTCAGGCGGCCTGATTATCAAATCACGGAGAAAGAATTGCTGGCGGCCTGGGTATTATTCGCCAATCAGTTGCTCAAATATGGCTATGCTATGGCTGATTTATGAGGGGATCCTTCAGGCTATAGCCTCTACACACTCATTGATGGCACTTGGCGTAAAATAATCCACACAGCTAAGGGTGAAAGCATTGATATATTAAAAGTAAACGATGCGAAAAAACTCGCCTATATCAGTGCCAACATCGGCGAGCGGGATAAACAACAACTGCTCAAAGTTGATCTTATGACGGGAAAATATGAAACCTTACATAAAGATCCTAAGGATGAAGCGGATGTTTATCAGGTATTGTTTAACGATGCTGGTGAACCTTTAGCCATTTCCTATTATGGCGGTCGCTTAAGAACCTATCCACTTGATACTGAGTTTGCTAAGCACTGGGATGTGATCAATAAGCATTTTAATCAAGATGTTGAAATAACCATTACCGAACGTAACGAGAAAAATAATCTCTGGCAGATCAACGTCGCAAGCGATAGAGCATCGAGCTTAGATTACCAATACAATGCCATTAATGGTGATATCCACTTACTCGCGGATATTCCTCCAAGCATACAAGCAGAACTGTTATCACCAAGACAATCCCTAGTCTATACCGCAAGGGATGGTGTAAAAATTCAGGCTTATTTGACATTACCAAAGGGAAACCAGCGCAATTTACCCACCATCATTCTGCCCCATGGCGGCCCTTGGGCTCGGGACTACTGGGCGCTAGACTCTGGTTACTTCCATGCGATTGCTCAGTTCTATGCCAACCGTGGTTATGCCGTGTTACAGCCAAACTTTCGCGCATCGACAGGATTTGGCAAACACTTCCTCAACTTAGGCAATAACAATTGGGGCACTGGCAGTATGCAAGATGACCTGACTGATGGTGCAAATTACTTAGTCGAACAAGGGATTGCGGATAAAAATCGCTTGGGGATCTTTGGCGCATCTTACGGTGGTTATGCGGCTTTATCCGGCGCGACTTTTACCCCAGATCTTTACCAAGCTGTGATCGCCTATGTGGGGCCGTCAAGCTTAGTCACGTTAATGGCGTCTTTCCCCGATTACTGGCGCCCCTATTTAGGCCAATGGTTTGAATCAGTGGGAGACCCGTTAATTCCTGAACAAAAACAAGATATGGAGAACCGCTCCCCAATTAATTTTGTCGATAACATAAAAGCACCGCTGATGCTTATCCAAGGAGCCAATGATCCGCGAGTGACTCAAGTTGAATCAGATAATATTGCGAAAAAAATGTACCAAAAATCGTTACCCGTTGAATACTTACTCGCCAAAGATGAAGGTCATGGATTTATCAAACGTGCCAACAAGCTCGCCTCGATAATTGCGACTGAACGTTTCTTTGGTAAGTACTTAGGCGGAAAAGTGGATAATAATGTCAATCCAGCTTTGCTTGAACATCTTAATAGCTTAAATGTTGATATAGAAAAACTGTAACCTTAATAAAGTGTTAGAAGTGCAATACAGATTTTGCCAAGGAAGGCGAAATATCTTAACAGGCTAACGCGGTTAACTGTGGGCCAATAGACTAATCTATCAAGTATGACTACACCCCAAGAGATAAAAATGAATCCAGCAAAAGTCATGCGTGCCGAGGTTAAGCAATTGACTGATTTACCCAATATTGGCAAAGCCTGTGCAGCGGATTTACGTTTGCTTGGCATAGATAAGCCTGAGCAGCTGTTAGATAGAAACCCCTACGAGCTGTATCAAACGCTGTGCGACAAAACGGGCAAAAGACACGACCCCTGCATGCTCGATGTGTTTATCTCCATCACCCGTTTTATGGCAGGTGAAGATCCTAAACCTTGGTGGTTTTACACCGATGAGCGCAAAAATACCTTAGAGAAATGAAGCTTTAGCGACTATTTATCCTCCTGTTTATCCATTATCGTTTCGGGCTCTTCCCTTAACCACTCACGCCAAATGGCCACCAGCAGGGCCATCAATACTGGACCAACAAATAAACCGACAAAACCCATGGTTTTTACGCCGCCGATCAAACCGAAAAAAGTCGGTAAGAAAGGCAATTTAATCGGCCCACCGACAAGATTAGGCCTTAAGGTTTTATCGACAATAAACAGCTCTATGCTGCCCCAAAGAAACAAGCCGACCCCCGCCGTCATATCGCCAGTGCCGACAAGGTAGAGTGAAATCAAGGTAAACATGGTTGGCGCGCCGCCGGGAACCAAGGCCATAAAGGCGGTTAACACCCCAAAAGCCACGGCCGAAGGTACTCCCGCAATCCAATAGGCAATCCCCAGCACTATGCCCTCACCAATTGCGATAAGCGTCATACCTATCACGGTAGAACTGACTGTTGCAGGCACCACACGGGAAAAACTATGCCAGCGAGCAGGCAGCACTCGCTCACCCACGATATCCAACTGCTTAGCCACTTGCGGACCATCTTTATAGAGGAAAAACAAAGTGATCAGCATAAAAAGTAAGGTCAACAACAACCCTAAAGTATTCCAACCCAATTGCAGCACCCAACGGGAAATGCCACTCAAATTCTGGCCACTAATGGCACTGATAATTTGGCCTAATTCATGGGGTTCACCAATAAACTGCTGCCATTGCAGGGTTAACCATTCACCCATCCAAGGTAAATCTTTGATCCACAAGGGCACGGGCGAACCGTGTTGGTTAGTAAACACCAACCAATCAACCCAAGTTCTAATCTCTTGTAACGCATAGGAAAATACAAACACCAGCGGGATAATCAGCCCGAGCACAATACAACATAGGGCAATGGTTGCCGCCAACGCCGAGCGACCACCGCATTTTGCCAATAGTTTTTGATAGAGAGGCCAACTTGAAAAACACACAATCAATGCAGCTAAGGCGGGCACTAAAAAATCGATAAAAAAGAATACGCCAGCACACAAGAGCAAAACCAACAAACTACGACCAATAGCGGCATTACTGAAAATCGGCGTCATAGTGCTAAAACCCCCCACAATAAAATTCAACGATAAAATGGAAAACACTCTGCATTACACCAAACAAGGTTAACGCTTAACCAACTCGTTCTACGAATCAGTTTATTGCGCAGTGCTTCCCATGGGCAATGACTTTAACACCGAATATTGAGCTGTGTATCTATTCAATCTTTGAAGACAAAAGGCCTTTGGATATCTATCAAAGGCCTAACATTTGGAATGAGCTTATTGAGCCGAAAGCTGCTCAACTACTTTCTCTGGCTGGCTAAAATCGGTAATACGCTGAATAACTTTACCATCCTTAACCCACAGTAAAGTAGGAATATTGCGGATTTTAAAATGATTAAATAACACACCTAATTCATCAATACTAAAATCGACTTGAGGTTGATAAAGCTGCTTAAAATCTTCGAGCGCTTTATCGTCTGTCCACAAGTGATTGACCACACCGTGCCACGATTTATTAGGCACTTTTTGCGCGAGATTATTTAAACCTTTTTGAACGGCAATACACTCTTTAGACATTTCTGGGCGGCTATCAGCCAAATACCAATCACACCATGTTGCGGTAAAAAAAAGTAAATGCTCACCTTGTTCCCAAGGTTTCAGTAACTTAGCTGTTTGTTCGGCACTGGGTGCCTCCGTTGTCTGCGCAGTCAACTCTTGGCCATTCGCCAACATATCGATAAATTTATCTAAATTGGCATCAGACTCATGGCTAGTGTAAACCACATCACCAGCACGATTGATTAATACACTATAGGGTGTGCCGACCAAACCTAAAGCCACACCTAACTCCCCTTCATTATCCAACCACACGGGCATAGTGAGCCCGAAACGCGCAATAACGTCAGCAATCTTAGGCAGCTCTTCATTAATATTGATATTCACCGCTATGATATTAATCTTGTCCTGATATTTCTTCTGCAGGGCTTCAAAATGCGGCATTTGCTCCATACAAGGTTGGCACCAGGTTGCCCAAAACTTTAGGTATATAGGCTTGTCACCCGCAACACTGGCTAAAGTCACTTGCTGCTGATCTGGATAGGTTTTAAGTGCGATATCTTGATAGGTTTTATTGCCCGCAAACGTAGCAAAACTCATAACGGCAAGGCACATAACAATGATTTTACGTAACAACATATTGTTTTCCTTAAATCTATAGCTCACTCGCACCCACGACTATAGCGCCAGTGATTTGCAGCCATTTGTACAGAAAAAAACATAATTTAAAAGAAGCGGCAGTCTAACGACAAACCAACCTTTAAACGACGAGTATAAACTAACAAGCCGCTAATTTAGCCATATTAAATGTAAGCCTTGGTGAGCATAACAATGAGTATTAATAACCTATCCAACAATATCTTAGACCATCAAACCTAACGCCAATTGCCTCGTCAGCTCTGCGGCGGGAATAGCCTGACAACCTGTTGCATTTTGGCCGCACCAAAGTGGGCTAAAATCACCAAATCCTTGTTGTTCAGCGGCGCTTCGCAATACTGCGACGGCGCTTGAGGCGAGCGGAAAATCCGGTGCGGCATTATTGATGGGGCCAAGCTCTGCCATAAAACGATTCATAATTCCACGGGCGGGTCGACCAGTGAATAAGTTAGTCAGAGCCGTATGCTGCGCGGCCTCACTTTGCAGGGCGGCACGGTGAATATCACTGGTGGTACATTCGGGACAGAGTAAGTATGCAGTCCCCACTTGCACCGCCGAAACGCCCATCGCCATAGCAGAGCGCACTGTCTTTGCATCGACTATGCCACCCGCTGCAATAACAGGAATATCAACGGCGGCAATGATTTGCGGCAATAGACTAAAAGTGCCTAACTGCTTGGTTAAATCATCGGATAAAAAATGCCCCCTGTGACCTCCGGCCTCTAAACCCTGCGCAATAATGGCATCCGCACCACGCGCTTCAAGCCATAGGGCTTCTTCTACAGTTGTCGCTGTCGAAATGATTTTTGAACCCCAAGACTTTATCTCCAGCAACAAATCTTCATTCGGTAAGCCAAAATGAAAACTCACCACCTCAGGTTTAAATTTAGCTAACACTGCAGCCTGGGTGCTGGTATATGGCGCGCGTTGTGCCCCCACGGTTTGGCTATCAGGATTGACACCCAACTCAGAAAAATAAGGCGCGAGTTGATTAAGCCATGCGGCTTGTTTCGCTGCTTGCGGTTCAGGTTCGTGATAACAAAAGAAGTTTACATTGATGGGCTTAGTCGTCTGGGTGCGAATATGTGTCAAGGCGGTATCTAAGGCTTCGAGGGATAACATGGCGCAGGGCAAAGATCCCAACGCCCCCACTTGCGACACAGCTATCGCTAAGGCACTGCCCTGAACACCCGCCATCGGCGCTTGAATAATTGGTAATTCGATTCCAAATAATCGGGTTAACTGGCACGGCATACATCACCTCCTTTGACTTGTTATCACTTGATGCTCAATCCTGATATGGCCCTGCGGCTAAACGCTGGGAGATCCACCACAGATTGCCCACGGGATCCCGCACTCCACCTTGGCGATCGCCATAGGGCATATTCGCCACTTCCATCACTAACTCACCCGCAGCGGCGAGTGCCTGAGCCACCGTTTTATCGGCATTTTCCACATATAAATAATAGGATGCGGGCATAGGCGTAAAAGCTTCACTCGCCTCACTCAACATAAATAAACAGTCGCCGATTTGCATCTGTGCATTAGCTATTTTGCCATCAGCCCGACGGGAAATATGTAGCGCTTTAGCATCAAAGGCTTGCTGTAAAAAAACCACTAAACTATCGGCATCAGCGATCATCATATACGGACTAACCCGTGCAAATCCTGACGGAATAAACATAACGATTCCTTGTTACCTAAGCATGAAATTGATCCTAAAAAACCACTATAAGCCAATGACTATAGACTAAGCACTATGGCAAAAACCAGCTGTGGCAATTAAGCCTTAAGCGTGAAATGTAAACTTAAGCATTCAGTGAACAAGTCAAAGCGTAAAGCCTGCTAATGTAATACGCCCCTACAATTTCAACCACTCTGCAGCCCATCATAAAAGTGCCATAACACTTCATGGCACTGGTTATTAAGAATAAATCAGCTTTATTTAGCATCGACTTAGCAACTATGGATCATTCATCTATGCTTAATCTATTGTTAACTTAACATGATGATCCTATGCACTTTACTGCATTCTTCGCTTACTCCCTCAGGATTTGCCTCACCTTAATCCTCTATATTTTCGCCTTTGCAGTGCAGGCAACTTGGTATCCCGCCGATGTGATTGCTGATGGCAAAAAAACGGCATACACACCACTTACTCAAGCCAATAAACCATGGCGGATCTGTGCCTTACTTCCCCATGGTAAAGACCAATATTGGTGGGGCGTCGCCTTTGGGTTATCGCAGGAATCCGAACGCCAAGGTGTAACTCTCGGCATTTATGATGCTGGAGGATATGACAATATTGAGCAACAAAAACAACAACTCTATGATTGCCAAGCCCTCAAAGCTCAAGCCTATATTATTGCTGCGAATACGGCTGATGGACTGATTGCGGATATCGAACAACTCTCTGCTGCGGGCATTCCTGTTATTGATTTAGTGAATGGTATCGCGACCGACAAACTCACGAGTCGCTCCTTAGTCAGCTTTGAAGATATGTCTGCGGCAGCGATTGAGTATATTGCATCGCAGCAACGAGACCCTGTCGATAAAGCGCCTGCGAAACTTAAAGTTGCTTGGTTTCCAGGGCCTAAGGACGCTTCTTGGGTTATGGCGGCGGAACAAGGATTTAGGCGGGCGGCAACCAAACAAGAGTTCGACACAATTGAAGGAGGGTTTGGTACTACGGAGTTATTTATTCAAGCTGATTTAGTGCGAAAAGTGCTTACTAAACAAAGTGTAGATTATGTGATCGCCAATGCAGTTGCCGCCACTTTCGCGGCGCGCTATTTAGACGGGCGTAGGAATAAAACGGGAAAGGTCATCGCGTTCTACTCGAATGCACAGACCATAGAATTAGTGCAGAAAAAACAGTTACTCGCGACGGTCAGCGACTCACCAGTATTACAGGCTCGGATTGCCATCGATCTGGCGGTACGCGCACTCGAAGGTGCGCCTTATCCCCATAAAGTGAGCCCAGTTATCAAGGTTATCTCCCAAGACAACATCCACCAGATTGATTTAGAACAAATATTAGCGCCACAGAATCAGTGGATGATCCATCAGGATCTTCCACAGCAAAAATGATGCTCACTAAACTAAATAATCGGCGCCCAGCCCAACAAATAATGCGAGTCCAGCCCAATTGTTATTGAGAAACGCTTTAAAACAAGGGGCTCGTTCGCGATCAAAGATCAGCATTTGCTGGTAAGTACTAAAGCCGACAAAAGTCAGTAAACCTAGGCCATAGAGTAAACCACGATCGGCGCTCCAACCGGCGGCGATAAAACAAGCCAGCGCAGCAAGCTGAAATAAACCTATGATTTGGCGGTCATATTTACCGAACAAAATTGCAGTGGATTTAATGCCCACCTTTAAATCATCATCCCTATCGACCATGGCATACATGGTATCGTAGGCGACAGTCCAAAACCAATTGGCCGCAAATAACCACCAAGCCTCGATAGGTACTTCACCCGTCTGCGCGGCGTAAGCCATAGGGATAGACCAACTCCACACCACGCCTAGAAACATCTGCGGCATATTGGTGATGCGTTTAGTGAAGGGATAAATGATCGTGAGGATAATACCAATAACGGATAATTTAACCACTAATCCATTGAGTAATAAGACTAAACCAAAAGCAGACAAACCTAAAACGACGAACAGTATCAAGGCTTCTTTAGTGCTGATTTCACCACTGGCCAGCGGCCGAGATTTAGTACGTTCCACAAAAGAGTCGAGATCGCGATCGGCATAGTCGTTAATAATGCAGCCACAGGCACGCATGATCACCACGCCAATAATAAAGATGATCAATACCTTAAGATCGGGCATACCACCCGCCGCTAACATCAGCGCCATCAAGCATGGCCACATCAGCAATAGCGTACCTATGGGACGGTCGATTCGAGTAAGACGGGAATACACATCCCACTTCTGCTTTAAATTCATTAACTAGGTACTCCCAATACCCTCAAGTTTCCACTCGGTTTCAGGATTAGCATCATATACCCATGCTTCTCCCGATGCGAATTTACGCCCTGAAAGCGTGTCATAAAAAGCTGACATTCATCGCGTTCAGGGCAGGCATTAAAGCGCCTCTAACCGAGCGTAAGCCACCACTAACCACTTGCTGCCAAAGTCAGTAAAGCTCACTTGTACTCGCCCTTGAGCACCGCTGCCCTCAAAGTTGGTCACTTTACCTTCACCAAATTTAGGGTGATTGACTCTTTGGCCGACGTTAAAACCGGTATCGTTTGTAGCAGCTGACTTTTGAGTGCTAAAACGATTATTCGCCATTGGGGTTGAAACCTGCGCCTTGAGGCGGATTTCATCCACATATTGCGGCGGGATCTCTTTGATAAAACGCGACGGCCGAGCGTAATCTTCGCGGCCATAAATGCGCCGCGATTCGGCATAGGTTATGTAGAGTTTTTCCATGGCGCGGGTCATGCCCACATAGCAGAGACGGCGTTCTTCATCGAGTCTATCGCCCTCTTCGAGCGCCATTTTACTCGGGAAAATCCCTTCTTCGACACCCGCCATAAACACCATAGTGAACTCTAACCCTTTGGCAGAATGCAGCGTCATTAGCTGCACCGCATCGGTAAAGGCATCGGCTTGGCCCTCGCCCGCTTCGAGCGCCGCGTGGGATAGGAAACCGTTAAGTTCGCCCATGTCCTCCAGCTCTTCTGGCATTTCGAAAGTACGCGCCGCCGTGACGAGTTCTTCTAAGTTTTCGATTCTAGCGTGGGCTTTTTCACCCTTTTCGGCTTCATACATGGCCTTAAGGCCAGACGCTTGGATCACTGTATCGGCCATGCGATACAGCACCATATCTTGGGTGTCTTCACGCAGTGTCATGATTAAGTCCATGAAACCACGCACAGAATTTGCTGCGCGGCCCGCAAGCACTTTCTCGTCGAGCAAACGCACACTCGCCTGCCACAGGGTTAATTCATGCTGACGCGCCGTGGAGCGCAAAATATCCAAAGTGCGATCGCCAATGCCACGGGGCGGCGTATTCACCACACGCTCAAACGCCGCATCGTCGTCTTTGTTATTAATCAGCCGCAGGTAACCCATGGCATCTTTAATTTCTTGGCGTTCGAAGAAGCGTAAACCGCCGTAAATGCGATAGGCTAAGCCTTTGTGTAATAAGGCTTCTTCCAATACCCGCGATTGAGCGTTAGAACGATATAAAATCGCACAATCACTGAGGTTGCCGCCCTTTTCGTGCCAATCATTAATTCGACCGACGATAAAGCGCGCCTCATCCATTTCATTAAAGGCGCAATAGAGCGAAATCGGATCGCCATCGGCTTCATCCGTCCACAACTCTTTGCCCATACGTTCTGGGTTATTGGCGATTAAGGCGTTGGACGCTTTAAGAATATTGCCCTTAGAGCGATAGTTTTGCTCGAGGCGAATCGTGGTCGCACTCGGAAAATCTTTTAAGAATCTATGTAGGTTTTCAACCTGAGCACCACGCCAGCCGTAAATCGATTGGTCGTCATCACCCACTATCATCACATTGGCAGTTTGACCGGCAAGCACACGGATCCACGCATATTGGATCGCGTTGGTATCTTGGAACTCGTCCACCAAAATATGCTTGAATCTGTCTTGATAATGGGCCAACAAGTGCGGTTTATTGAGCCATAACTCATGGGCACGTAATAGGATTTCGGCAAAATCGACTAAACCAGCGCGGTCACAGGACTCTTGGTAAACCTGATAGATTTTTAACAGGTTCTGCTCAAGCGGAAAACCGCCCGCATCGATATGTTTAGGGCGTAATCCTTGGTCTTTTTTACCATTGATATAACCCTGAGCTTGGCGTGGAGGATATTGTTTCTCATCCAAATTCAGGCTTTTTAGAATACGTTTGATCAAACGCACTTGATCGTCAGAATCGAGGATTTGGAAGCTTTGCGGTAAACCCGCATCTTGGAAGTGAGTGCGCAACAAGCGATGCGCCAAGCCGTGGAAAGTGCCAATCCACATGCGGCCCATATTGGTGCCAGCGACTTTTTCAACTCGCTCGCGCATCTCAGCCGCAGCTTTATTGGTAAACGTCACAGCAAGAATCGAGTAAGGACTCTGCTGTTCAACCTGCATCAACCAAGCAATGCGGTGGGTCAACACCCGAGTTTTACCACTGCCCGCGCCCGCCAACACTAACATGCTAGATTGCGGTGCCGCGACAGCCTCGCGCTGCTTATCATTCAGGCCGTCTAGTAAAGAAGATACGTCCATTCTCGCCTCCAAAAAATCGAGGAGGCATTATAACAGAAGAAACCCCGCCTGCGCGTTTGATCCACAAGACGAGAGCCATAAGGTGAGTGATATGTTGCCGCATCTTGCTTTGCGCTTGTATTGTAATGACGACATTGATTAAGCACTGTCATTCCCGCAATACTTGTGGGCGGGAATCCAGCTTTTCGGTAACAGATCTTTGTTTTTAGGGTTGGAATTGAACAAATGCAAGGCTGTATTAATTACTCATAGAGAGGGTGTTCATCATTCTGTTTCAGCGATTAAGCACTGTCATTCCAGTGACACGCCATTAACTCATCCCTGAGGGCTCGACGACGGCATCCATGCCGTCAACGGTCACTTCCATGACAGTGCTTAATCTTGCCAACCCCTACAGTAATCTGAACCCCTTCTGACGAGCATACACTCTGTAAATTTAACAATGAGTGGCTCGTTAATTGCCCTTGAATGCTAACAGAAAGTTCATTATGTTCTTGTTTTATCTTGGGTGGCCTGATTTATTCTTACATGGAAATAACGAGTGGACGGCAAAGGTATATTGCTTAACAACCCTTTCAAGCAAACCCAAACCAAATAACTGCGATAGTTTGCAAGGTAAATATTCAATAGTTGTTCTCAACAAGAATGCCGCGATGCTTAATCGAGCTTACACAGAAATAAATGGTTTGGCTGATTACACTTTGCAAAGTTAAGAAAAATAATTGATGGTTCGTTAATTTTTCTATTTGCCGATTTCATCTAGTTTAACCAGAATCCATAAATTCTTATCCGTTGGTGTATAACAAATACCTTCACCATATTTGTATCTCTCAATTTGATCTTTTAACTCATCAATGTCTGATTCATATAGAGTAAATCTAAATAATTTTGAAGTGTCATACCTTGATTCAATACATCGAATGTTTAGCTCTAACTTATACTCTCCAGTTTCCCAAATGTTATGTGATAGGGAAAAACTACGCATTTCACCAAGCAATGATTCAGAAACTTCTACTAAACCTTTTGTATCATTTGTTCTTTCCTCAATTTTTTTTGATATATCATCTCGAACACGTTTAATAAGTGATTTGTGTTTTTTCTCATCATTTTTTGAAAGTTCACTGTAGAAATTAGTTAAATGAGACCATTCATCTCCAGATTTTAACTTAAACTTGGTTAGTAGAACTTGTCCGTTTTTTTCAGGTGATTTTATATAGTTCTGGCCTAATAAGCTGACAATTGGTTTGTTGTCCTTTATTAATGAAACATCTAGCCCCGCTATAGCTACTGGTTTTACACCTGTGTTATTTAAGATTATATGTAACTGTAAATTTGGATTCCCAAGCACATGTGTAATGCATACTTTCTCATATACATCTAACTCGAGCTTTCCCCTACGTAGCAGCTTATGAATAGGAGGAAGTTGAGACAAAACTAAAGCTAGGAGTGCGATAGCTGCTGACCAAACTCGCGGATCAGAATAAAATGCAATTTCTTGAGCTTCCATGATTTACCTTATTTAAATTATCAAACAGTGTTAACCAATACATCTAATAAAAAACGAACCATACAGTATGGAAAATTAAATAACATGACATAATAATCTATATATGCCAGTAACTTAGCATCTATCTCGCTGAGTTTTCAACCATTTTTAACATGGTTAAAGCAAAGTTTTATAAAGTGTGAGGTAGGGCATCCACAACTCTTTAATGCTTTAAGTGACCAATCAGACAACTCAAAAATCGACGGAATACGCATCCCCTCGGAGTTGCCGCAGGGCGAAATGACAAATTGCGTGAGTCTCGCCATGGATAATGGAATGGACCCATCCACTTTTAATCGGCCTCGCAATGGGCCACGATGTAGTCGCTAAAACTCATCAGAAAGAGGACGGGTCCACCTATGAAGATTACTACAATCGGTTTAGATATCGCAAAGTCTGTTTTTCATGCTGTTGGCGTCGATAAAGCGGGTAAGTTAATCAAAAAGAAAATGCTTAGACGCAAGGACTTACTTCCCTTTCTTGCTCAAATTGA
>NZ_JAKKRO010000010.1:0-102049 GCF_025654235.1 Shewanella sp. SM32
AATTTCGACCTAACTCAGTCAAGGTCAGTGTCTTACATTCAATCAGTGCCTTAGAGGCCAGCATCAAGCTGTTTAATCGTTTTAGGTGAAGTTCTGGGCAGTATTGGTGTAAAGAATGTTGTAGGATATTGGCTTCGCGCATCTTGTTGTCCAAGTGTAGTTTTTGGCGAAACCATTTGATCATGCAACAAGATGCGCTTCCACCCTAATTTGATGATTTATTTGTAAATCATCAGGGGATTCTTCAGTACTTTGGTTGTGTTTGGGGATTTTAGATAATAAAATATCAAAAAATTCATCATCATCGATAGCGTTGGAAATTGTTTTATTTAGAACGTGACGAGCAATGATAGGTTCATTTCTGGCCTCAGAAAAAGCTTTTAGCATTAGATTTATACCCACATGGTATTTGCTATAACCATTATGGTTAAGCAGAATTTTTTCTACTATTTTTTTAAAATCAACTACCCACATAGAAGGGTATAGAAACATCTGAGAAATATCGATTGTTTTGTCAACTGAAGCAATAAATACGCGTGATGGAGGCCATAATTTCTGATCATTGAAAAAGATTTTGGTTAAATGCATTAATGCAGAAAGGATTGATCCTCCCCGTTTAGTGTGCACTTGCTCAATCTCAAAGATGAACAACTCTTGCTCGATATTGGCCCAGAATAGTTCGTTGCGTAATTTGTCAAATCCCTGAATTATGAACTCGTGAAAATGTATGAATAGTTTAGATTCATGAGAGAGTTCTATGTAAACATAGAGGTCTTTAAGGCGTTCTTGGGTTACGTCATGTCCAGCACAGTCTCTCTCTGAATCCGGTTTGCAGGCCTTAGTCAAAATAGCTTCTACATCAGCACCAAGCCTTTCGGATTGAGCTTTAAACCTATCAACCAACTCAATACTGCGATTAGGTATCATTGTGGTCTCCAATATTATTTACCTTGTCCAATACTTCTTGGTAAATATCTACCACCCATTCTTCCATTGCACCATGATGGCCAATTCGACCTTCTAGTGCAAAATCAATGTATCGCTGAGTTGTTTCGAATGACTCATGTGACAAAAGCAGCATGAGTTTTGCTTTTATTTCATTCGGTGAATAGCCTTTTTTAATTAATGCAATTGCCCAATAGGTTGCGAATGTTGCTCTTAAATCATGAAAAGTTCGCTCAAGCCTCTGCATGCCTCTTTCTTTTAACTCAGCCCTAACCTTTTGAATAGAATTTGTTACGCTACTTACTTTCATTCTCTGGCCATTCTTGTTAATAAAAAGAGGTAATGGGTGATCTGGGTTATTTATTCCAAATTGTTGTTCATGTTTTCTTTGACGCTCAAGATATACTTTGTCCTGTGCGTAGTTCCACAGCAAATTCATTAGTGTAGGGGAAATTCGCAGATTAGTTTTTTTACTGAATTTACGCAATAAAGAGAGTGAAAAGCTAACTCTGTTGCTTGAAGGAGCAATTACTTCATCCCGGTTAATTTGAACGACTTCATTTGCACGTAAACCGGCTAAAAGAGCGCACTTTATAAATAGGCCATAGGTTCGGTGAGCATATACGTCAGTTTTCATCAGCAACTTAAGCTCTTCGGCTGTGTATGCGAGTAATCCTTTATCGGGTTTGCTGTCTTTTTGAATAGCATTTTTGGGTATTGTAAGGTTACTAATATGCGCTTTAACGGCCCCAGGATGAGCTTTTATTGAGCCAGGCATCGAAAATAGGGATTCGGCATCATCCAGTCGACGCACACTTATTGCTTTAAATTTTAGCGAGAAAGGTAGCGCGTGAATTTCACCTCTTCTAAAGATCCAAAGGTAATATGTTTTTATATTTTGTAGTATTCGGTTTCCCAGTTGATAGGACATAACTTTTTCTTTTACAAGGTTTGTTAAGTACTGCTGGAATCGCCAAACTGGAAGCAGAGTTTCGGCCTCCATTATGCTGTGTGGATCAAAACTTTGGGGAATAGCCATGATCTCTTCATAGCTAATATTATGCTCAATCATCCAATCCAAGAACTTTCTAAGATCTTTGGCTATTTGCAAGATTGTCTCTATATCAAGTTCACTACCTTTTCTTGCGTTCAGATGACCCTTACTCCAAACGTATTTATCATTTTCCGTGTATCGATTCTGTTTCAATGAAAATGCACCAGTTTTCCTGTCAATAAGGAATAGGTTGAATTCCAAACATTCCATCAGGCGTGCAGGGCAATATAAGAGTGGGAAATTATCGAAAATATTGTCAGTGTGATATTGAAGAACTCTAAATTTAAAGTCGCCATTTAGTTCCTCTAGGATATTGTTATCTTCATCCCTTACGAAATATGGGAGTTTTCCGATGTTTATCCTAGATTTTATAATCTTTGAATGTGAGTGAGACATATGTGCTCCAATTGTACTTTAATAAAGGTAGCGTTAAATTTTAATATGTCAAGAATGGGGTAAGTCTGTTATCAAGTTGTCTCGCATGGGCTGTTGAACACATGAAAAACTTTGAGGGGGCTGCTGTTATTCATCTCCCCGGTAGTGAGCGAAGTGCATGGGGTCCGCTTGGAAAACGGAAAATATCCTACGCTAAGCCTGTTTTTTGTACAGACTACTATTCACTGAGCGTAATGCGCGGTATTTACCCTGTCCCAGTTTGAGGTTTGTTCTCCAGACGTAATCCCCGCTCAGGTTGATATGTTCCCATCCCAGCGGTGACAGATGGGTAATCAGTTGCTCATTAATCGCGATCCCTTTCCGTCTCAATGAATCTACCGCTCTTTCTATATAGACCGTATTCCACAGCGAGATCGCCGCAGTCAGCAATGTCAACCCACTTGCCCGGTAACTCTGGTTTTCCAGTCCCCGATCTCTGATTTCCCCCAGCCGGTGCATAAAGACTGCTCGCGCAAGGGCATTACGGGCCTCACCTTTATTCAACCCAGCCTGTACTCGTCGACGCAGCGAAGGATCCCGGAACCAGTCCAACATAAACAATGACCTTTCTATGCGGCCAACCTCCCTCAGAGCCTTTGCCAGACCATTCTGTTTAGGATAGCTGGCCAGCTTTTTCATCATCAGTGATGCTGTTACCGTTCCCTGCTTTATAGAACTTGCCAGACGCAGTACCTCATGCCAGTGGGTTTCAATTTCCTTCAGATTCAGGCTGGTTGAGGAGATGATTGACTGAAGCCCCGGATACAACTCAGCTTTCCCATGAATAAACAGCCGCTTGTCATGAAGATCCCGGATCCTTGGCGCAAAAGCGAATCCGAGCAGATGCATTAGCGCGAAAACATGCTCAGTGAAACCTGCGGTGTCAGTATAATGCTCTGTAATTTCCAGATCGGTTTCGTGATACAGCAGACCATCAAGTACGTGTGTTGAATCCCGAACACGGCTGATGACTTTGGTGTAAAACGGGCTGTACTGGTCCGAAATATGTGTATAAATTTGCACGCCTGGCTCCTGACCGTATTTCAGATTGACCTGACCCGCATAACGCCCGTGACTCCCCACCCGAAAGTTCTGTCCGTCAGACGATGACGTTGTTCCATCGCCCCAGAATGCTGCCAGAGGCCGCTTTTTCTGCGCATTAACCAACTCGGCCAGCGCGGCTGAATAGGTTTCATCCCTGATGTACCAGGCCTGAATGCCCTCGAGTGACGATTTTGTCGTTCCCGGACAGGATTCGGCCATTTTTGTCAGCCCAAGGTTGATCCCATCGGCAAGAATGGTGGTCAGTAACAACTTTCTGTCTTTAGGTCTGATGTGATTGTTCTTGAGATGGGTGAAATGGCGGGTAAAACCAGTCCAGCCGTCCACTTCATCCAGCATTTCAGTAATTTTAGGATGAGGTAGCATGCCGTAAACCAGATCGCCAAAAGGGGATGCTGTTGAAGGAACACTATTATCCAGCGGGGTAATTTTCACGCCTTTATCCGATATATCAACATCGGGTAAATCACCGGCCAGCGCCATTGCATTAACTTCCTCCAGGCGCGATGCCAGAAGCGTCAAACGGCTCTCAATGTATTCATGGCAATCGCCCGGAACAGCAAGGGGTAACTGGTTATCCTTGAGTGATTTTTCAAAATCGCCGGACGGGATCAGATAATCATCGAAATTCCTGTAACGGCGTGATCCCTTTACCCAGATATCGCCAGAACGTAATGCTCCCTTCAGCTCATTCAGCACGCAAAATTCGTAATATTTTCGGTCAATGCCGGTGGGGGTAATCACAACTTTTCTCCAGCTTTCCGGGATGAAACCGATTGGTGCGGAAGGTGGTACTTTTCGGAGTTGCTTTCGATACATCTCTTTGACGGTATCCAGCGCGTCACCGAGCTGCATTGCAGCGGGAGCAGCCCTGAACTGCAACGCTGACAGCATCCGGGGCGCGTATTTACGCAGCGTACTGTATTTTTCTGTGATCAGATGCAACGGATCGAAGTTGTCCTTACGTGACAGGAACCGCGTCTCTTCCACGCTGTTGATGAATTCCTGCCAGGGAAGCACGTCTTCTATTGCGGCCCAGGGATCTTCCCCAGACTCTCTGGCGTTAAGTAAGGCCTACCCGACGGTAACGTATTGCTTCAGTTTACTCTGAATCAGCTTTCCCGTTTGCTGGAGCCGCTCGGCCTGAGTGCGTTTTGCCCTGCTGAACAGACTGCCCAGAATACGTTCGTGCAGTTCGATAACCTCATCAGTCAGTGTGGCCCGCGCTTCCTGAATGACACAAACCAGCGTAGCGTAACGTCTGACATTGGTGAATTTTGCTAAATCTCTGCTGCTCATTTTCCGGCCCTCACGCGCCAGTTTAAGTAACCTGTTCTGGTGAACGGAAAGCGCAATACCATCAGGCAATTCCAGCGCAGCGATGGAATTAAGCCGGTCGATATGTTGCAGCACGTTTTTACCGTTTATTTTACCGGGAGGCTGAAGTAGCCATGCCAGACGGGAAGGTTGTTCACCCTCTGATATGAGCAGGCTGTCGAGTGCTGATTCATGCTGCTTTTCCAGTTGCGCAGTAAGTGCCGAAAACACGGCTCTGTCAGCGAGCGTGACGACTTCGGCAAGCGTCCGTTCTATCACATCAACAAAAGGGAAAATAACATTATTGTTATGTAGCCAGCTGAGCATTTCTTCCGCCAGCATAAATCCTTTGTCAGTACGCATGGCATAGGGGTGAAGATGCCGGATACAGTCTTTTTGCAGTGACCGACTGAACGGGGATAATTTCAGGTAGCGATAAAGTTCAGTCAGATGTTCCCAGCGAGTTTGCTCTCTTGAGGCATATTCCGGCCATAGACCAGGCTGAAGCTTCAGCCGGGAAGCGATTCTGGATATGACGCCACTGTGAGGGATATTACTTTTGTCCGGAATAAATCCAGGTCCGCGCAGATAACAGAGTAATACAGCAAAGCCCAGGCGATTTGCTGGCCGTCGGTGTTTATTAATGAGTGCAATATCATGTTCATTCAGAAAACACATTCGGGTCAGAATAATTTCATCATCTGGAATAACCAGCAAGCGCTCCTGCTCTTCACTGCTCAGTATCTGTCGCCGTGGCATAAATGCTTTCCTCGCGTATAGTTTCCATATGTTATTGGTTATCAGTGACCGAAACCGGTCGGTTTCGTACACTACTCTGCAAATCTGTCCGAAAGTAAGTGAAATTCATTTCGTACATGCGTTATGATTCGTACATCCATTTCGTACATAAAATATCACTATGTCACGTGTTTTTGCTTACTGCCGGGTCTCTACCCTGGATCAGACCACCGAAAATCAGAGCAGAGAAATCGAGGCTGCCGGTTTTACCGTCCGGCCCCAGCGACTGATTGAAGAACATATCAGCGGTTCGGTTGCCGCCGGTGAACGACCAGGCTTCACCCGACTGCTTGATCGCATGGAAAATGGCGACGTGCTGATTGTCACCAAGCTGGACCGTCTTGGGCGTAATGCCATGGATATAAGAAAAACAGTTGAGCAACTGGCTGCGTCAGATATTCGAGTTCACTGCCTTGCGCTCGGAGGTGTTGATCTGACAAGTGCTGCCGGGAGAATGACTATGCAGGTTATTTCAGCGGTGGCGGAATTTGAGCGGGATCTGTTGCTTGAGCGCACACATTCAGGTATTGCGAGGGCAAAAGCGGCAGGAAAGCGGTTTGGCCGTCCTTCCACACTGAATGAAGAACAGCAACTTTCTGTGATTGAACGCATTAACACCGGGGTCAGTATCAGCGCCATTGCCCGGGAGTTTAATACCACCCGGCAAACAATTCTTCGGGTAAAGGCAGGTAAGCAATAATCCCAGACCCAAGATTCCAGCGTTGACAGTCTGCTCAGTGTCAGAGCGGACATTGTCTACCCACTAAGCCTGAGGGTAATCGTAAGCCCGCTAAGCAACTATAAGATGACCATAACAGCTCCGATGAAATGCCATTTTCAGGCTGTTTACTTCATTTCCAATGTTGGTTCATAACCCATTTTAGCAAGCTCATCTTTTCATCGTCAGGCAGCCGCTTGATTTCTCCTGGATTCAGGCCGGTATAGTTCTTTATCGCGCGAGTGAACGTTTGTTGGGATTCATATCCATGCTCAAGCGCGATAGAAAGAACGGGTTCATTCCCTTTAATGAGCTCAAGTGCAGCCTGGTCCAGCCTGAGATTTTTGATATATCTGCCAAGGGTAATTCCCGTCTGTTTTTTGAAAATTATCTGCATATGCCAGAGCGAAAATCCCGCATGTTCTGCAACGATCACGGTTGTGATGGGTCTGCCCTGTTGTTGAGCTATCCACCCGATCAGCTCATCAATGATGTCCTGATGGTAATCATGTACTGATGACATATTTGCCTCATTACTGAGGGCGCATCATGTGATACGCCCTTACTGGAATTACGCTTTTTTACGGGTGAATTTTTCTACCACACTCATAACCGAGAAGTAGAAAACGGGGACAAAGAAGATGGCCAGTATCGTTCCACTGACCATACCGCCAAATACGCCGGTACCAATGGCATGCTGGGTTTCTGCGCTGGCTCCGCTGGCAATCATCAGCGGTACCACGCCCAGCGTGAAGGCCAGAGAAGTCATCAGGATTGGGCGCAGACGCATGCGGGCGGCTTCCAGCGTTGACTCCAGCAGACCTTTGCCACTTTCATGCATTTGTTTGGCAAATTCCACAATCAGGATGGCGTTCTTTGCCGACAGACCAATGATAGTGATCATGCCTACCTTAAAGAAAACGTCGTTGGGCATATCCCGCATGATGACGGCCAGCACTGCGCCCAACAGGCCCAGCGGCACGACCATCATGACCGACAGCGGAACCGCCCAGCTTTCATAGAGTGCAGCCAGAACCAGGAACACGACCAGCATCGACAACACCATCAGCATTGGCGCCTCTGAGGCTGACTGTTGCTCCTGCAATGACAGCCCGGTCCACTCAACGGCAAAACCTTCCGGTAGCTGTTCAGCGAGTCGTTCCATCTCTTTTATTGCATCTCCGCTCGAATAGCCCTCTGCCGCACTGCCGGTGATTTTGATGGCCTGGTAGCCTTTATAACGTACCAGCTGCAACGGTGAGTTCTCCCATTTCGCCTGGACAAACTCGGAAAGCGGAACCATCCCGCCATTCCCGTTGCGCACATAGAGTTTGAGGATGTCCTCCGGTTGCATACGGAACGGCGCATCTGCCTGGATGATGACCTGCTGCATACGGTCAGCGTTAGGGAAATCATTCACGTAAAGTGAGCCTACTGCACCTGATAACGTCTGGCTGATTTCATCAAACGCCACGCCCAGCGCGAAGGCTTTCTGCCGGTCGATTTGCAGGTTAATGACCTGTCCATCAGGCAAACCGTCAACGTAGACACCCTGAACGACTTTGCTACCCGCCGCCAGTTCCAGCAGTTTATTTTGCGCCTCTTTAAGGGCGGCATACCCTTTACCCGCCCGATCCTCCAGACGCATCGCAAAGCCAGAAGAGTTACCCAGCTCATCTATTGCCGGGGGCATCAGGCTGTAAATTTCAGCGTCAGGATGTCCGTACATTTTTTCCAGTACATGACCTGCTTCGGATGCTGCGGTCGCACCTTTGCGCTCCCCCCAGTCTTTCAGAGTGGTAAACGCCAGCGCTGAGTTAGGCCCGGAACCGGAGAAACTGAACCCCATGATGGAGAGATTAGTGTCGATGCCTTCCCGGCCCAGCACCGTATCTTCAAACTCCTTCACCACGCCTAAAGTACGTTCTGCCGTAGCATCTGAAGGCAGCTGAACAGATGTCAGGAAATAGCCCTGATCTTCTTCCGGAAGGAAAGAGGAGGGAACGCTTCTCATGGAGAAGAACAGAACAAGGCACAGCACCGCATAGACGGCCAGTGAACCGCCAATGCGTTTCAACATTCTGGCAACGCCGCTTTCATAACGGTCAGTCATCGCCGCAAATTTGCGGTTAAACCAGCCGAAAAAGCCACGCTTCTCATGGGCATTTTTATCAACTGGCTTCAGCAACGTAGCGCATAATGCGGGCGTCAGACTAAGCGCCAGGAAAGCAGAGATGAGTATCGAGACCGCCATCGACAGCGTGAACTGCCGGTAGATAGCTCCGACCGACCCCGATGCCATTGCCATTGGAATAAACACGGCGCTAAGCACCAGCGTAATGCCAATGACCGCACCGGTTATTTCCTTCATCGCTTTTTGCGTTGCTTCTTTTGGCCCCAGCCCTTCCTCCGCCATGATGCGCTCAACGTTTTCCACGACCACGATGGCATCATCGACGATGATACCTATCGCCAGAACCATGCCGAACATGGTCAGCACGTTGATGGAAAAGCCCGACATCAGCATGACCGTGAAGGTACCCAGCAGGGCGATTGGCGCCACGATGGCGGGGATAAAGGTGTATCTGACGTTCTGTAAAAACAGATACATCACCAGGAAAACCAGCACCATCGCCTCAATGAAGGTATGAACCACTTTCTCAATGGAGATTTTTACAAAGGGTGTGGTATCAAAAGGAATGGTGTACTGCATGCCCTGTGGCATCGCCTTACTAAGATCTTCAAGACGTAGCTTGATTTGTTCCGCTGTTCTGACGGCGTTCGCCCCCGGAGCCAGCTGGATCGCCGCGCCCGTTGAGATTTGTCCATTCTCACGCGTAGAGAAGGTGTAACTTTGTGGCCCCAGTTCCAGACGGGCGACGTCAGAAAGCACCACTCGCGAACCGTCCCGGTTCGATCGTAACGTGATATTGCCAAACTCTTCAGGTGAACTGAGCTGGCCTTTAACCAGTAACGGATAAGTAACCTGCTGGCCCGGCACTGCGGGGGAGTCCCCCGTTCGGCCCGCGGAAATCTGGGCGTTCTCTGCGGTTATCGCCTGGCTGACATCACTCACCGTCAGACTGTACTGATTGAGCCTGACCGGGTCTATCCACACGCGCATGGCTTTTTCCGCCCCAAACAGCTGGACGCGCCCCACGCCTTCTACCCGGCGTAGTTCTTCAATCATATTGCGGGAGAGGTAGTCGCTTAAATCGCTTTCTGACATCTGTCCCTGTTTTGAAGAAAGCCCGACGATCATCAGGAAGCCAGAAGAAGAAGCTTCAACATTCAGGCCATTCTGACGCACCACCTGAGGTAACCTGGGTTCGACAATTTTGATACGGTTCTGAACATCAACCTGAGCCAGATCCGGATCGGTGCCCGGCTTGAACGTGACCGTAATCGTCGCGGTACCGGTGGTATCGCTTGATGACTCAAAATAGAGCAGGTTTTTGACCGAAGAGAGCTCACGTTCGATCAGCGCCACAACATTGTTATTCATCATCTCGGGCGTTGACCCCGGATACGTCGCATAAATACTGACGCTGGGTGGGGCTACTGAAGGATAGCGGGCAATGGGCAATTTAGGGATAGCGATAATCCCGAACAGCACGATAAAAACGGCAATAACCCAGCCGAAGACGGGGCGATTAATAAAAAACTGAGGCATCGGAAATCCTTAAAAGTGTAAATGCGGTTACGGGTGTGCACCTTGCGCCAATTGCAACGAAATCCCTTCCTGTAACCTGCTCATGCCTTTGATAACTAACTGGTCGCCAGCCTTCAGACCCTTTAAAATGGAGAATTTAGCGCCAATGGCTTCTCCCAGCTCAACCTCGACAGATTTCGCTTTCCCCTGATCGTTGAGCCAGACATGGGTTTTATCACCTTCGCGAACCACCGCTTCACGGGGTACCGTCAGGCCATCCTTCTCCAGCAGGCGGGTTATTTTCGCCTGCACATACATGCCCGGAAGTAACGTTCTGTCCGGGTTATCGACCAGCAGACGCATCACAACATCACCCGTACCCGCATCGACACTGACGCCGGTAAAGAGTATTTGTGCCTTGTTGCCGTAGGGTGTGCCATCTGCTGCGATAATTGTTGCCTTCGCTGCATTTTTATTGCGGGCTAATGTTCCAGCTGCGGCGTGTAGTGCGTTCATGCGAGCGGCAGGTTGTCTGACATCGACGTACACTTTGTCTATTTGCTGCACGGTTGCCAGCGGCTGCGTATCATTGGCGCTGACCAGCGCGCCTTCGGTAATGAAATTCTGATCAACCCGCCCGCCAATAGGGGATTTCACCGTCGAATAGGAAAGATCCAGTTGCCTGCGTTCGAGCGCAGCACGGGCCTCTGAAATAGCTGCTTTAGCCTGATCGGCCGCGGAAAGCGCCTCGTCAAAAACCTGCTCGCTGACAGCTCCGGTATGTTTTATCTTCGCCAGCCGATTTGCCTTAGCCTGTAATTGACGGTAACTGGCCTGCGCTTTTTGTAGCGAGGCCGCAGCACTGTTAACTTCAGCTTTAAACGGTGCAGGATCGATCTGGAATAATGCCTGACCCGGCGTTAACTCACTTCCCTGGTTAAACTTCATTTCAGTGACGATACCGCTCACCTGAGGTCTTATTTGTGCAATCCGGTAAGCTGCCACGCGGCCCGGAAAAATATGTTCCTGGGAAACGGGTTCTGCGGTAAGCGTTGTGACATCAACGATGGCCGGAATTTCTTCAGTCTGTGTAGCGGTTTCAGAGCCTGAGTCACAGGCACACAAGAGCCAAAAGAGGGATAACACACTTATTTTCGTCGTTCGTTTTAGCATCATTCCAGTCAATTCCTGATATTTAAAATAGGCACTACGTGTTAGAATGATTATATACTTCATATGTTTAGATTGAGTGCAGGATGTATGGAGATTGCGTGGAGCACGAAAAATTTGAGCGGATACCGGGAGCAAAAATGAGAAACGTCAAAATCCTGCTGGCAGAAGATGAAAATGAAATTGCAGAGATTCTTGCTGCTTATCTGGTGAAAGAAGGGTTTTCGGTGGTCAGGGCGAAGGATGGTCGGGAAGCAATCACCCTTTTTAATGCCGAATCTCCCTCTTTTGTTATCCTGGATATTCGAATGCCGCATGCCGATGGCTGGCAGGTGCTCAGTGAAATCAGGCGGGATAGTGATGTCCCGGTTATGATGCTGACCGCGCTGGACGCAGATATTGATAAGATTCAGGCTCTGCGAACAGGGGCCGACGACTACATTGTTAAGCCCTTCAATCCTGCGGAAGTGATCGCCAGGATCCACGTCATTTTAAGACGCATGACTTATCACCACGCCGACAAAAACCAGCTCTCGTTCAGCACTCGCCATATCGCTCTGAACGTCACCAACCATGTTGTCGTGATTAAAAATACCGATACTGATATTGGCAGCCAGTTAACATCGACTGAATTTAAAATTCTTCTGCACCTTATTCGTTACCCGAAACGGGTATTTTCCCGACAGGAAATTCTTGAATATTGCCTGCCAGAAGGCGATGCCAGTGAGTGTACGGTTGACAGCCATATCAGCAAGCTCAGGAAGAAAATCGAACAGGCGGGATTACCGTCTGTTCCTGAGAGCATCCGTGGTTTTGGTTATCGGCTGGGAGACTGAAATGGCCAAAACCGGTATTCGGTACCAGTTATTCATCCTGACTTCCAAGGTGGCAGTCTGCACTCTTGTTTTGTTGTCCATTGTTTACAGCACCTACATCACGGTATTTGCTGATGGTCACGATGAATACAGCTGGATCCCAACCACCCATGACTGGATGCTGACGCTGATTTCGGGTTTGTTATCTTCTGTGGTGGCGTTAGGTTTTGCCTGGGGGTTTGCCCGTAAAGTGATCACGCCACTGAATGCGGTTGCAGAGAGCGCCCGCAAGATTGCGGAAGGCCAGCTTGGCGAAAGAGCAAAACATAGCATGCGGGAAATCAGGGAAACGGCTTTACTGGTCGATGATTTCAATGCGATGGCGGATAAGCTGGAAGTGATGTCCAGCGAGATGAAGAAATGGAATGCGGCCATCGCCCACGAACTCAGAACGCCGGTCACCGTTTTACGCGGCAGAATCCAGGGCATTCTGGATGGTGTGTTTGCTAAAGATGAGCGCCAGTTTGCGATCCTGCTTAACCAGACTGAAGGATTATCAAGGCTCATCGATGATTTACGAGTTTTGAGTCTTTCTGACAGCGGACAGCTCTATCTTTATCGCGAAACAATTCAGCTGGATCAGTTGATCAAAACCGGCGTTGAACTCTTTCGCGATGACCTTGAAAGCAAAGGTCTGACACCTGCTATAGAGGTAGAGCAAGTAATCGGCTTTGTGGACAGAATTCGTATCAGCCAGGTGTTATCAGCGCTGTTGAGTAATGCCCTTAAATACTCTGTTCCCGGTAAACTCCTCATCACCTGCCATTTAATCAATGGCGATATCCGCATAACGGTTGAAGATGAGGGGCCGGGTATCCCGTCGCAAGACCGTTCGGCTATATTCGATGCTTTTTATCGTGCAGATAATGTGCGTTCAGAGAAAACAGACGGCTCAGGCCTGGGGCTGGCTGTAGTGAGTTCCATCGCGAGAGCTCATGGCGGTCAGGTAAGCTGCAAGCGCAGTGACCTGGGAGGATGTTGTATTGAGTTTATGCTGCCTGCGGAGGTTAATTGAATTGCACTGGCTTCGCGAGGTGAATGACTGGTGTAATTATGAAAGTCTATATCTCGCTCAAAACAGCCTGTCAAATGATGACTGCTTAAAAACAGGCTTAACGTGGGATATTTTCCGTTTTCCAAGCGGACCCCTTAAATCTCAGCGACTGATTGAAGAACACATCAGTGGCTCAGTTGCCGCCAGTGAGCGGCCAGGGTTTTCTAAACTGCTCGACCGGATGGAAAATGGCGATGTGCTGATTGTCACCAAACTTGACCGTCTGGGACGCAACGCGATGGATATCAGAAAAACGGTGGAACAACTGGCTGCTTCAGATATTCGCGTTCACTGCCTCGCTCTGGGCGGTGTGGATCTGACAAGCCCAGCAGGAAAAATGACAATGCAGGTCATCTCTGCTGTGGCTGAATTTGAACGAGATTTGCTGCTAGAGCGCACGCACTCTGGTATTGCGCGGGCAAAAGCAGCAGGAAAGCGGTTTGGACGTCCTTCAGTACTGAGTGAAGAACAGCAAAGTACGGTGATTGCACGGATTAACGCCGGGATCAGTATCAGCGCCATTGCGCGGGAGTTTAATACCACCCGGCAAACCATACTCCGGGTAAAGGCAGGGAAGTAGTGATCCTGAGTTCTTATCTGGACGGTCTGCTATGTGCCAGAAGCGGATATTACAATGTGCAGGTATTAAAGTCCGCTATTAGTCGTTAGCAGAACGTTAGTGTAAGGGCGATGAGCAGCGCAGCGGGTTATGGTCCCAGTATTCTGTGTAAATTATCTTGGCCGGTTTCAATATTATGCTGTAAAAATCATGGTAACAACAGAGTTTAAAATTAATCACTCATAGATAGTAATTTTTTGGTAATAGGTTTGCCAGACCTCACGCTAGTACAACCGAATAGGTATTACGACCACGTTGTTTACTTAAATACAGCTGCTGGTCTGCCAGTTCTATAATATTACTATCGTAGCCTTTCGCTTCATCGGCGACGGCAATGCCAACACTGATGCTCAGTTTGGTGGCGGGAGTTTGGGGGTGTGCGATATCTAATTCCAATACATGATGCAGCATCTTTTTTGCCACGGTTACTGCGCCATTTATATCGGTATCGGCTAGCAACACTACAAATTCTTCACCTCCATAGCGGGCGACCGTGTCAGCCTGTCGCCCGTTATGCTTTAGGGCACTGGCCACTTTACGTAAAGCATCATCTCCTGCTAAGTGGCCAAACGTATCGTTATATTTCTTAAAGTAGTCGATATCAATCATCAATACTGCAAGAGGACTCAGTTTACGTCTATGTTGGGCAAGTTGGATTGATAAAACGTTATCAAAATAGCGGCGGTTATAAATACCGGTTAACCCATCCAGATAAGCGAGAGAACGCAGTAAGTCAGCTTGTCTTTTCAGGGCTAAGTGAGCCTTTACCCGGTTACGTAATGTATTTGTATTAAATGGCTTTTGAATAAAATCGACGCCACCTGCATCCCAGCAGGCATCTTCATCCGTTTCATGCTGCAAGCCTGTGACGAATATGACCGGGATATCTGCCAGTTGTTTATCGGCTTTTAATTGCCTGCATGTTTCTAATCCATCCTGCTCAGGCATTACTACATCTAACAAAATGAGATCAGGCCGACTGTCGTGGCAAACTTTTATTGCCTGTTTGCCGCTTGTGGCCATCAGAATATTGTACTCGTTGCCTAAAACCTGAAAGACAATCTGAATATTAATAGGTTGATCATCGACAACTAAAATGGTTGCAGGGAATTGGCTGATAGCTACATTTGGTATAGTGTCAGCTGACATATAAACTACTCTTTGAATTGACTTAACATTTTATCAACTATCACGACTGCTTGCTCAAAAGTCAAGTTGACTAGAGCCTCTTCAAGCTCTTTATTTAGTTCAGGTGTTTGAGCCTGCAGTGACGGTGCCAATTGCTGATAAAGTGGCAACGCTGCCATGTTGGCAAGATTGAGATGTTGCTTTAGCGTCATTAACTGAGCTGCCTGTTCCGTCCGGCTAACAGGGGCTTGTGCGGTAGCTATTTGCTGTTCCACTTGTAATAATTTCACCAAGTCTGTAGCGGTGTTAAGAGTTAACTTCAGTATATCCAGAACGTTGTTATCTACCTGATAACCGTCATCACTGTGCTCACGCAGCTCATCTTCCAAGCGGGCAGTAAGCTTTGCCAGATTGCTAAAGCCAAGTGTGCCTGCAGCACCTTTTAAACTATGAAACAACAATCGTGCATTACGACGGGTAAGTGTTTTATCCTCTAGTTGTTGTAATGCTTGCCTAAGGTCCTGCTCAAATTGCTTTAATACATTGACATAAATCGTCAGGGAATAACCAAGGCGCTGAACAGCAGCTTCGAGTTCAATATGATGCTGCTGGCAGAACGCTAACGCTGCCTGATCAAAATTCAGGTTTGATTTATTAACTTGTTTGACGTGAGGTGCTTTTTCTGCTTTATGATGGCTGAGAATTTTGGTCGTCAACTCGTTAAGATCAAAAGGTTTTGCGATGTGGTCTTGCATACCTGCTGCCAGGCAAGCGGCTATATCATCAGACATGGCGTGCGCTGTAATAGCAATAATCGGCAGCAACTGATGTCTAGGTAGCTTTCTAATCTCACGAGTGGTTTGATAGCCATCCATTCCCGGCATTTGTATGTCCATCAGTACCATATCAAAGTGCTCTGCCGTACTTTCCAGCATCTCTAACGCTTCCTCACCGCTGCTAGCAATTTTGATGGTCGCCCCTAGTTGCTGCAGTAACTCACTGGCAACCAGCTGGTTCGTCAAATTATCTTCTACCAGCAGTAAGGATATTCCCTGCAATGGCAGCTCGTGCGGGAGGGGGGAGGTCGGGAGCGACAGGTCGAGATCGCCAAAAACAACACTCTTTACTGCCTGTAACATCATATTTTTTGTAACAGGTTTAATTAAAAATCCATCCAGATAGCGCTCATAATCGTTATTTTGCTCATCGAGCAGTTCTTTTCCATGAGCGGTAATCATTACAATCAGTGAAACCACGCTACTATGCAATTCCCGTAGCTCGCGAGCGAAGGTTAGGCCATCTTTACCCGGCATACGCCAGTCTACGAAAACGACATCATAGCGAGTACTATCGCGGTGGGCTTGCTTGACTAATAGTGACGCCTCTTGCGCATCGGACGCAATCTTTGCCTGCCATCCCAACGAGACCGCAATACCTTGTAAAATTATTCGCGCACTGTCGTTGTCATCGACAATCAACACGCTCAACTTTTCATTACTACGAGTAAACGTTTGAGAGTTTTGGATCGCCCTCTTCTCCGCATTGCGTACGACGACGTTAAAGCTAAAGGTACTTCCACAACCAAATTCACTCTCTACGCCGATTTCACCACCCATCAAATTCACCAAGCGCTTACTGATGGCTAAACCTAAACCTGTCCCGCCATAGCGACGACTTATTGAAGAATCTGCTTGTTGAAAACCGGAAAAAAGAGCGTTCTGTTGCTCCAGCGTGATACCGATCCCAGTATCTTTAATACTGAAAGACAAGTTAATCTCGCCCTCTGGCAGTGATTGAGACCTAATTGAGATGAGTATTTCACCCTTATCAGTAAATTTTATGGCATTGCCGACCAGATTTATCAGGACTTGTTTAATACGGAAACTATCACCTAACAAATGCTCAGGCACATCCGCTGTGACATCGTATAGCACTTCCAATCCTTTTTGCTCTGCACTAGATGAAAAAACAAGGCCGATATCCTGCAGCAAATCCGTCAAACTAAATGGATGCGGGTCTAGCTCCAACTTACCGGCTTCAATTTTTGAGAAATCCAGAATATCATTTAACAAGGTAAGCAAAGACTTAGCTGCACTATAGGCTTTTTCTATATAGTCGGCCTGGCGTTGATCCAGCGTGCTGTTGGCTACCAATTGTAATAATCCCAGAACTCCATTCATCGGCGTGCGGATCTCGTGGCTCATATTTGCCAAAAACTCAGATTTTGCTTTATTAGCAGACTCAGCTTGTTCTTTTGCTTGTGCCAGTTCCGCTTCGTATTTAAGTTGTTTAGTTAAATCAAACGCGATACCAAGAAAGCCTGCTAGCTGACCTTGCTCATCTTTTAGTGCACTGAGATTTAGTTTTACTTGCACCTGTTCACCGGTTTTTGTCAGGTAGGTCCAGCGCGCATTATCCGTTTGCCCCAGACGCGCTTTCGCTACAAGGGTTTCAAAACCGACCGCGATGTTGCTACCGAGCTCAGTGGTCAGCTTAGCGGCATGGTGCTCCACTTCTGCGGGCAGATGAAAAATAGACGGGGTTTGTTGGAAAAGGACCTCCTCTGCGCGATAGCCTAAGAGTTTTTCTGCTGCTGGATTAAAGGCCGTAATAATGCCTTCTTCATCGGTAGCGATAATGGCGTAGCCCGCGCTGCTAAGAATACTGCGCTGCAAGATATTAACACGTGAAATCTCCGCCGTTCGCAGTGCGACCTGCTGTTCAAGCTCAGCATTCGCTTTTAGTAAAGTTTGTGCCAGCTCCTGCTTATGACGGATTAACTGACTTCTGCGCATTAACATAAGTTGCAGTAGATACACGCCAAAGACCAGGATGGTACTGACTGCCATTACTTCAAAAAATAAGCTGGTGCCAGAGCGCAGTTGCAGTTCATTAATAAAGCGATTGGTTGGCGTAAGCGACAGCTGCCATTGGCGGCCAAATACAGAGAGATTTAATTTATGTTGTAGAGCAGCGTCGTAAGTGTCTTTCACTTCTTGGCTGAAGAACTCGATTGGCGTTTGTTCGGTAATGTCACTGATTTGCAGAAAGACATCGTTTTCCAGACCTGCAACTGAATTAAGGACTTCGTTAATCAGGATTGGGGCGTAACTCCAGCCAAATAAATGTTCAAGCCGTTGCCGACTATCTTGTGGCACGGTTGTTGTTTTATATACCGGCATTAACATTAAAAAACCCTGTTGAGCTCGCTCATTTGCTTGTACTAAGGTAATGGGCGCTGTTAACCTCACATCGTTATTGAACGCCGCATCTAATGCTGCCTTGCGGCGCATTGCTTCGGAACCAATATCAACCCCCACGGCCTCTCGGTTTTTTTGCTCAGGTTCAATATAGGTGATCACAAAAAGGCTATCTTGGTGTGGCGTAAGCTGCCTGATTTGGAAGTTGTAGCTTGGTCGCTCGGCAGCCATCCGGTCTAGAAATGCCGCAGTTTGGTTTGGTTCAACTTTGATGATTAAACCAAAACCATGAGCCCCTGGAAACTCCCTTTTATAGTCTCGCACTTGCGTATAGACCTGCATATCGTTGTAATCAAAATGCTCAGGGGATAGCGACATTACTGCACCACGGGTGCCGCGCAAACCATATTGATACAGCGTGACCTTTTCCTGAACCCCTTCTGCAATTAGATTTAACCTGACAGTAACCGCATCACTAATTCGCTTTGCTTGGGTTTGTTGTTGCTGATCTACCATGGATGTTGCCACAAAGTAGCCAATAACTAATAACCCTAACGGTAGCCATAATGACATTAACCAACTGCGTAATGAAAATTTGGGAACAGAGATAAGTGACTTCATTTAATGCTCAGGAGGCTCCGATTGATATAAAAAGGGTAGGGCCGATAATTTAGATGGAAAACCAAAATCAAATTCAGAAACAATCCAGCAACTGATTTGCCTGTAGGACTCGCTCATTATGAAACAGTCGCACCAGCGCGCCGTGTTTTTAAAACAAGTTGAGCCAACCAGTAAATTAGAAACTTATTAAAAATATCAATCTAAGCTCAAAAAGCAAAACTTTCAAGTTGCATTGAGCTTATGTCGATATGAATAGTCATATTTAATCTACAGAGCAAGGACAAATTAGCGCCCCCTAACATTGTCAATCCAACTTAATTGCGTGATCTACGGAAATCAATAGAAGCAGATCGCTTTGAAGATGATTGTTGTAGTAAAAAGTTAGCTTGCCTTACTGAGAAGCACGATCCGAGTGACAATCAACTCGACGAATGGATGCTGGACACTGTGGTTGAGACACATGCCATTTTGCGGTTAAAAGTCCGTCCAACTTCAGGCGTTAATGTCCGCTCTATCAAGCAAAGCATACTTTCGCATGAGTACTATGATGCGGAGAGAAATTTCTGCTTTTCGCTCAGAGCTGCCTGTCATGTCTGCTTAAGAAACGGCCTTAACGTAGGATATTTTCCGTTTTCCAAGCGGACCCCTGCATTGGCAGAATTCGCCGAACAAGCTGGCTAAAACGACACAATTAACAAAAAGCCCCGTAATTCGAGGCTTTTTTATTCGCCAAATTTGAACCAGTCATAAAGGTTAAGCACGACAATTCATTGTTTTATGTGCACTGCCACATTGCTTTCTCCTGGGTAACATTTTTTGTTGTCATAATGAAAATGGGGTCTTGGTATCATTTCAAGAATGGGGTAACTGCTGTTACCTCTGGTTTAACCTATATTGTCGAACGTTTTAAAGACTTTGAAGGCAGTGCCAACGTGTATCTGAATGGCGTGGTGCGTTCACGCTTAGCGGAATACGCTGAAGAGCATCTGTAAAGCAGGTCAGTTTAATTTAGGGTAATGACTAAGGCCTCAGATATGGAGGCCTTAATTTTATGGAGTAGTAGATTTTTAATCGACTTATCAGTGGTATGAGTAGGCTTTATCTGACAATTATTTTATGTGATTGGCAGTTCCTTCCTGCTACTATATGGAGCTCATAGTTTTTGCCGCCGTAGGCTGAAATTAAGCGCTGCAATCAAGGGTAGTGGATGAAATCGAGTGAGCCGGATCTCCAACTAAAATCGCCGATCCAGAAGAACTACAACCGTGCCGTTTTTTATACGTACATCGGCGTTATCGTCATGTCTTTGTTGACCGCATGGATGTTTTTCGACCGCCAAAAAGCACAGCAGATGGAACAGCGTGAAGAGCAGGTTCAGCGCCATGTATTGCAAATCGATTTGCTACTTGAGTCGAGCATTAGAGCGGTAAAAAGCTTACGCAACGTTGCTGTGGATCATTTACGTTTGGGCGAACTCGTACGTAAAGAACGCTTACCCCAATACGGTAAATTCAACGAAAGCGGCCAGTATTTTACCTTAGAACCTAGCTACGCCCAGAGCGGTGAGCCTTTTACCAACATGGGTAGGATTACTGGTGCGGGTTCCCTCGACGGCCGCGGCGACAAGTTCTATCAAGAACTTGAGATGTTGTTTGAGCTGTCATTGTCATTCCCCGTCGCCAAAGAAGCCGCCCCGAAAGCCTCGGCGATTTATTACCTGTCGAAACGTAGGATCATGTCCTATTTCCCTTGGTCGAATGACGATCAACGTTTTAGGGACGAATTACTCAACAAGAAACAGTTCCAATACGCCACCCCAGCAATGAATCCGCAGCGCAGTGTATTTTGGAGTGAAGCCTATGTTGACTCCACGGGCAAAGGCTTATTGACCACTTTAGGCGTGCCCGTTTATTTGGATGATGAGTTCATTGGCTCAATCAACTTAGACATGACGCTTGCCTCGTTAGCGCGGCAAATTCGGGTTTACTTTAAGATGCCGGGCACAGTGATTTTGCTCGACCAACAGAACAATATTTTATCCCACAGCGATTTTGATAGCTCAGATATCAATCGGGTCTATCACATCAGCCAACGTATTCCCTCTGAGCTGCATTCTTTACCTGAGTCGGAATTGTTCGATGCCCACGATGGCATCATTCGTAACGGCTATTACATTCACTCGGTTGCCCTGCATAACGCGCCTTGGCGTTTACTGTATTTGCAGGATGAAGACGACCTATTCCAAGACTCGTGGGAAAAACTGCAGCTGACCTTTATTTTAGTGGTTATCGCCCTGTCGGTGTTGGTGACCATAGTGCATTGGCAGACGCGTCGATCTTTTGTGAGTCCAGCCTCGCGACTACTGTCGCACCTTGAGGGCTGCTCCCAAGAGCCGCGTAAACCACCAGAGAAAATCACCCGCGGCTGGGAACCTTGGTTCTTGCTAGTGAGTCGGATCTTTGAGGAAAATAAACAATATACCCACCATCTGGCTGAGCAGAATAAGCGGCTCGATAAGCTAGTGGCACGGCGTACCGAGCGCTTAAAAGACACCACAGAGCGGCGTGAGCGCGAATATGCGCTACTGCGATCCCTGCTTGACTCGATTCCTGAAGCGATTGTCTTTAAAGATAAAGAAGGCAACTATTTAGGTTGTAACAAGGCGGCTGAACGCATGCTGGGTTACACAGAGAGCGAGATGATAGGTTTATCATCTGAGGATCTGACCTCGCCTGAAATGGGCATACGTATCCGCGCCGAAGACGAACAAGTCTTAAAAGATCGCACGCCGCTGCGCTACCAAGAAAAGGTCGAGCTTGCGGGCAAACCTGTGTTGCTCGATACCCTCAAACTGCCTTTCTACAATCGCCGCGGCGAACTGCAGGGATTGATTGCCGTGTGGCGTGATGTGACGCGGGAATACGAATCCGCCGAACAATTACGCCTGTCCGAAGAGCGTTATCACTTAGCTATGGATGCGGTGGAAGATGGCCTGTGGGACTGGTATTTAGACTCTGAACAGATCATTTGTAACCCAGCCTATTATTCTATGTTGGGTTACAAAACCAATGAATTCCCAGCTTTAGTATCGACGATTGATGAATTATCCCACCCCGACGATCGTATTCGCGTCGAGGAATACCGTGCTCAGTATCTTGCTGATCCCGTCGGTGCTTTCGAAATTGAATTCCGTATGTTAGGTAAAAATGGCGGCTATCACTGGGTGTTATCCCGTGGCCGTGTGGTGGAGTTCACCGCCGAAGGTCAGCCCAAACGTATGCTTGGTACCCATAAGGATATTACCCGCCATAAGAGTAACGAAGTGGCGTTGCTTGAAGCCAAGCAAGACGCCGAACTCGCTAACCTCTACAAGAGTGAATTCTTGGCCAACATGAGCCATGAGATCCGCACACCGATGAATGCCATTATCGGTATGTTGCAGTTGGCACAGCGCACCTCGTTAACTGCGCAGCAGAAAGATTACCTCGAAAAAGCTGGTTTCTCGGCACAATCGCTGCTGAGGATCATCAACGATATTCTCGACTTCTCTAAAATTGAGGCGGGTAAGTTGGAGCTTGAGCGGGTGCCATTCCCGCTGGATAAAGTGCTCGATCACGCTCTGGATCTCAATGCGCTCAAGGCACAAGAACAAGGCGTCGAGTTACTCTTATATGCCCCAGTGACGGCGGGACTCATTCTTAAGGGCGATCCGCTACGTTTAGGCCAAGTGCTGATTAACCTGTTATCGAATGCGGTGAAATTTACTCAATCTGGCGAGATTGAGCTCGGCTGTGAAGATGTCGGCGAGCGGGATCATCGGATTACCTTGAAGTTCTGGGTGCGCGATACGGGGATCGGCATAGGTAAAGATCAACAGGATAAGCTGTTTGATGCCTTCGCTCAAGCCGACGGTTCGACCACTCGTAAATACGGTGGCACTGGCTTAGGTTTGTCGATCAGTAAGCATCTGGTGTCTATGATGGGCGGCAAGATGCAAGTGCAGAGTGAGTTAGGGGTCGGTAGTACCTTTAGCTTCACCATCAGTTTTGAGATTGCCGAAGCCGCTAAGATTGAGCCTTTGGTCGTGCCGGAAAAACTCAATAGTCTACGCACCTTAGTCGTTGACGATAACCCGACGGCACTGCAAATTTATTCGACCTTGATGCGAGATTTCCACTTCGACGTCGATACTGCCGCCAGCGGCGCCGAAGCGCTTTACAAACTGTCGCGGGCACCAATCGATCTGTTATTGCTCGACTGGATGATGCCAGAAATGGACGGTAGCGATGTGGTCAGTGCCATAGATACTATGGTCGCCGAAGGCCGCTTAGCGAAACGGCCTGTGATTATCATGATGACGGCCTATGCGGCAGAGCCCTTGCAGCATGAAGTCGATAGTGCCAATGTGTTTGCCGTACTGCAAAAACCGTTTAAGGCATCGAGTCTGTTCGATGAGATCATTGCTGCCTTTGCCGATGAACCGAGATTGAATGTGGTTCAGCCTATGGTTGAAGTTCAAGTTGAGGAAGGAGAGCACACAGGTCTAGTGTTACTGGTGGAAGATAACTTTATCAACCAGCAAGTGGCCACTGAACTCCTTAAGAGCGCTGGCTACGAAGTGGTGCTGGCCGACAATGGTCAAGTGGCGCTGGATACTATCGACTCGCGGCCGTTTGATGCTGTGTTGATGGATATTCAAATGCCAGTGATGGACGGGTTAACGGCCGCAAGGGCATTGCGTGAGCGTTTTAGTGCCGATGAACTGCCTATCATTGCCATGACAGCCCATGCAATGTCGGGCGACAGGGAAAAGAGTTTAGCGGCGGGGATGAATGCCCACATCACTAAACCCATAGTGCTTAACGAATTATTTGAAACATTAAATCACTGGATCAAACACAAGAACCAGCATCAGAATCGTTAATTTATTTGCTCGGGGCCAGTGATGGCCTCGCATTATTTATTTTAAATCAATAACTTGAGATAAGCAGTCATCAAAGATGCTTATGACATAAATGACTTAATAAGGTAAATAACGCAGCCAGCCGAATCAGGAGGAAAGATGAAACCCCAAAGTGTAGCCTTAGCCTTATTTATAGCGCTGTTAGGATTTCCCACCGTTACGGTCGCGGCAGCCGCGCCTAGCGCCAAGATCATTAAGCAGGGCCAAGAGGCGAAAGGGTTTCTTAATCTCTATTACGAGGAGTCTGAGGGAGAGTTATATCTTGAGGTCAATCGCTTAAATCAGCCTTTTCTCTTGGTCACTAGTTTGCCGCAGGGTGTAGGTTCGAACGATATTGGTCTCGATCGCGGCCAACTGGGTCAGACCCGCATGGTGCAGTTTGAACGCCAAGGCCCCTATATTTTACTCAAGCAACTCAATACCCAATATCGTGCTAATACCACTGACGCCGCCGAGCAAAGAGCGGTTGCAGAAGCCTTTGCCGATTCTGTGTTATGGCAAGGAAAAGTGATTGAAGGCAAGCCCGATCTGGTGGCGATCAACGATCTGGTGCTCAATGATTTACACGGCGTATCTTCCGTATTGCAACAAACAGAGCAGGGCAATTATCGGCTGGATCTGAGCCGTTCTGTCATCTTACCCAAAGGGATTAAATCCTTTGAGAAAAACGCCGATGTAGATGTGCAACTCACCTTTAAAGGCGATGTTGCAGGCACACAGGTCGCACAGGTAACCCCCGACGGCACCTTAATGTCGGTGCGGATGCGTTATTCCTTTGTTGAGCTTCCCGATACTGATTACCAGCCGCGGGCTTATCATCCTATGAGTGGCTATTTGTCCGATGAGTATCGCGATTATGCCATGCCCTTTACCCAACCTTTAGTGCAGCGTTTTATCCTGCGCCACCGTTTACAGAAAGTGCATCCAGGCCCAGCGCCAAGCGAAGTCGTTAAACCTATTACTTATTATCTCGATCCTGGTGTGCCAGAACCTATACGATCGGCCTTGCTCGATGGCGCGCGCTGGTGGGAGACGGCTTTTACTCGGGCGGGATTTATCAACGGCTTTAAAGTTGAGTTATTACCTGTAGATGCCGATCCGCAGGATATTCGCTACAACATGATCCAATGGGTGCACAGGGCGACGCGGGGTTGGTCCTATGGCGCCGCACTGACCGATCCTCGCACCGGAGAAATCATCAAGGGTCAAGTCACGCTCGGCAGTTTGCGTGTGCGTCAGGATTACTTGATTGCTAAAGGCTTAACCGCAGGCTGGCAGGATAGAGTGGCGGCCGAGAAAGCGGCGACAGCCTTGTCGCTGGCGCGTATTCGCCAACTGGCTGCCCATGAAGTCGGCCATACCTTAGGGCTAGATCATAACTTTGCCGCTTCGACCAATCAGGATGCCTCTGTGATGGATTATCCCCATCCGAAAATCCAGCTAAAGGGCAATGATATTGATATTTCCGCACCTTACACTACAGGTGTTGGTCCTTGGGATGATTTTGCTATCGCCTATGGCTATAGCGATCAAGGCGATGCTCGCACCCAACAAGCGCTGCAAGTCGACTTACTGGCCGATGTAGCCAAACGTGGCTTACGTTATATCGGTGAGGCCGATTCCCGCCAAAAGGATGCGAGTCAGGCCTATGCCAGTTTGTGGGATAGTGGTGACGATCCGATCGATCAGCTGGGTAAGTTAAATAAAATTCGCACTAAGGCGATTGCGGATTTCTCCAGTGCGGCCTTGTTACCCAATGAGCCACTGGGCGAGCTAGCCGATGCCTTTGCGCCAATTTATTTGCTGACGCGTTATCAAATCGATGCGGTCGCTAAGTTTATTGGCGGCACTGACTATAACTATCAATCTATCGGTGAAGGCAGCCGCTGGAGCTATATTGCGCCGCAGTTGCAGTTAACGGGCTTAGACGCGTTACTTAACACGCTCGATGCGGCGAGTTTAACTGTGCCACAAACCTTGCTCGACAGTTTAGTGCCAAAGGCGGGGAATTATCATGTCACGCGGGAATCCTTCGATTCAGGTCTAGGTGCAATTAACGACCCTCTCGGTATGGCTGAAGTGTTTAGCCGTCATACCGTGAGTTTGCTATTGATGCCTAAACGCTTGAATCGTGTCAGCCAAGCATCCATGGCCGATAGCGAGCAGTTATCGGTGACGACATTATTGGATAAGTTATTTGCGGCGACCTTGTATCAAGAGGATAAGCTCGCGCTGGTCGAAGGCGTATGGATGCGAGTGAACGCTGTGGTGATTGATGAAGTGCTGGCAACGCTGCACGATCCTCAAACCTCACCAGAGGTGAGGGCTGCGATCAACGATCGCGCTCAGTTTGTGATTAAGCAATTGAAAGCGAAGTCGAATCGAGCGAATGTGAGTCTTGCGGCGCACTATACTTGGTTGCAACAGGGTCTGGCTGCGGGTTTGACCGATGCTAAGGTTAAGCTTATTCCTAAGCCGTTAACCTTACCGCCGGGATCGCCGATTTAATCCGATGAACAAGGCGCCATTAGGCGCCTATTTCTTTTGGGTTTTTCGGATAAAAGTGCTCGGCTTTACGCTCTAGATGAGTAAAGCGGCGGGTGTTTTTGTAGGGCAGTTTCATAAAGCCCGATACGCCGTGGCCTTGGATTTTTCCGACATGATGCAAGATGCGATCGAGGCTCGCGCGAAACGCCGCTTGCTTACGCGGATTGAGCAGCTTCAAGTAACTGTGAATTTTTAAGTGATTCGGCAGCGCCTCAAAAATGATGCAGCCTGTGTGGTGAATTTGGTTGATGCGGGCTAATTCTTCCATGATTTCATGGGGTAATTCGAGGTTCTCATCGGGATCTTTACCGTCTTCAAAATAAGAATGTAACCGCGACTTATCTTCTAAGGTGGGTACGTCACCGACTTCGAAGGGCAACTGCAGTGCTGCACTGGCGACAAAAGGCTCGCTGGTGTCAGCTCGTTCGATATGCAGTGTGTCTTTGGCGTTAAAGAAACAGGCCTTAAACACCCCTATACGTTTAATTCCCCGCGCGAGATCCACCATATTGTTGACTGCAATGATTAACGCACTTTTTTGTTTTGCATCGTAAATCGCAAGATTGGAGTCGATAAACACGCCGGTTTCCTGCCAATGAATAGCCAGACCACCCACGATCGGATATTGCGCTAAACGACCCACTGCGGCGATAAAGCCTTTTTCGGTATCGCCCATGCCAGCGAGGAAGTTACGGTAATATTTTTCGAGCTGAATATCATCCATCTTAGCGATGGGATCTTGGGCGTTGTGTTCCTTTAAAAAGGATTTACGCGAACTGTAGCTGACGGTTTCAACATCTTTGTTGCGGGATTGCACCCAAACAGGAATTTCACCCTGTAAATCAGCTTTGGGCAGTTCAGGTAAATGTAATCTGTGGCTGTGGCGCATACTTTTTAAAAAGTAATCGCCGGCAATGTTGCGCTGCTGCGGATCAGTGCTGAGCATGCCTTCTAAGGTACGGGCTAATTCTATCGGTAAGCCAATGCTGGTGGGCGAGATCACCTGTGCACCGAAGCGACTTGCTTGCCCTGAGGCGAGGGCATATAGAGTCGCGGCAACTCCTTGCTCGTCAAAGCGCGGGCTGGAGAGTGCTCCATTGAGTTGCTCTTCGCCGATAAAGTACACATCACCCATGCGGGCGTTGGTATGTTGTTGATCGCTCGACATTAACGCCATCACATTGTCTTCGACGGGTTTGTTATGTTCATCCCGCTGCGCAAATACCGCTGAGCCCCAATCGATTAACGATAAGTGTTGTTGTTCAATATCGTAAACCAGATTAGAAGGTTTGATATCGCCGTGCACTAAAGGCTTGCCTGTGCGCAGGTAATACAAGATATCGGCGAGTTGGCGGGCGATGCTCATGACCATAGCGGTCGGTAGGGCGCCCATGCGGCGGCAAAGTTGGTCGAGATCTTCCCCTTTTGCTCGTTCCATCACGAGTATGCCTTGTTTACCTACTCGCTCAAATTTGATCGCCCCCGGCACATTAGGGTGCTTGAGTAAGGAGAGCATAAAGGCTTCTTCTTCGAGCCGATCTTGAATGTGTTGTGGCAAATTAATCCGTGAAAACTTAAACACATGGGCATCGCCCGCTTGATTGATACCCGCAAACACGAAACCGTAGGCGCCTTTGCCGACCAATTCGATATCGGTATAACCTAATTTGCTCAGCTGTTGTTTACAGAGGCGGATCCACGCCTTGTGTTTACGGGCATCATTGGCTTTGAGCAAGTAAATAGATTGCTCTTCAGAAATATAAAAATGCTGCAGCTGAGGTGTTTGCAAATTGTGCTCCTTGTTTTGTTCATTTAACCAGTAAGCGGGGGAGATAATCAAATAGCGGGTGGCTTTATTTTAGTATTTTGAATGGCATTGATGATCAGCGTCAGGCGCGGATTACCTATACGATCATTTCGTCACTGACTTTGACTTACATCAAATTAAATCTTCGCGACTATAGGTAATCTTTGGGGCATTAGATGGAATCAATTTTTGTTAATTAACCCACAGACAAAGTGCAGCTAAGGAGGGCGTATGCCCACCCAATATAAAGCCTTGTTGATCGAACTTTTGGAATATCCGCGTAAGCGTATTTTACAGTCAATGGAAGTGACCCATTGCCCGCATGCGGTATTTTTTAATGATAGAGACGAGCAATGTTTAACGTGTCATCAGGGCATGGAATGTATCTGGATGAACCAGAATGACGAGCTGGTGGCCGTGAACGAAAAATCGATTGCCGAGTTAAAACAGCAGTTGTTGATCGCCGTGGACTTTATCGACTCATCTTTAAGCCCACATCATTTATCACGCCGTCAATGCCAATGCGATAACTGTGTTTGGCTGCGTAAAGTGCAAGCCACGTTAGATCAGTAAGTTAGTCTTTACATTGCTGAGTTTGCCGAATGGCAGGAGGCTTTGCATCCACTTTAAAATGTCATTAGAGTAAGGACAACATTAGCGAATAGAGATAAACCCATGGAACCCGGTTTTTGGCATGAAAAGTGGCAGCAGCAACAGATAGGTTTTCATCAGCAAGACATCAATCCTTTCCTCGTTAAGTATTGGCAGCAGCTTGCATTACCCGCAGATACTAAGGTTTTTGTGCCCTTATGTGGTAAGTCGCTAGACATGTGTTTCCTCGCAGAACAGGGGCATCAGGTCATAGGTTGTGAGTTGAATGAATTGGCAGTACAGCAATTTTTTAGCGATAACCAACTCGAGATGACGCAAACGGCCGTGGGTGAACACCAGCACTATCAAACCGAACAGATCAGCTTGTATCAAGGCGATATTTTCACCCTACCTAAGACTATCACCCAAGCGGTGACGGCTTTTTACGATCGCGCGGCTTTGATCGCATGGCCAGAAAGTATGCGTGCACAATATGCCAAGCAGTTAGCGAGCTTATTACCTAGCGGCAGTGTCGGTTTATTAGTGACTTTAGATTATCCGCAAGAATCCCTTATCGGCCCACCTTTTGCTGTATCCCCTACTTGGGTAGAGCAGCATCTGAGTGAGGATTTTGATATTGAAGTATTAGCGTCGCAAGATGTGTTGGCCGACAATCCCCGTTTTATTAAGAAAGCCGTGCCTTGGCTTAATGAAGCGGCCTATTTGTTGAAACGTAAGTAGGCTTGACTCGGAAGTTGGATCTGTAACCCCATTGAATTATTCGCGGCTTTCGAGCTTGGAGTTCAGTGGGGCTTGTCATTAAAACATCATATCTAAAGATTAGGCTGGCAAGATTATTTAAGACGAAGTGGCGGATAGAAGGCTTTGTTGTCGCGGGACTTTTTTGGATTGAGTTTGCTTGAGCTGGATTAAGTTTGCTTGAGTCAGCGTGTATTTAACTTGTAGGAAGTTTGTTCGTGAGTGAATTACCCTTTACCATGCTATTCGCGATGAACTCTATGCGACTTCGTAATAATTAGTCTCAAGCTCTAGTTGATTCTGAATGATCTGCACCGCCATTCTGGCGCATTTACCACATTGATCGGCAACACCTAAGCGCTTTTTTACGTCAGCAAGCGAGCTATCGCCCTGGCTTACTGCGTTTTTAATTTGCGTATCAGTGATCGCATGGCAAAGACAAACGTACATATATTAGTCTCCAATCGAATTGCGCTAATTCTAAATGAAAACGCTTATCAAATGCAATCATGTTTTTGGGTGATTTTCATACTTTAACGCTTTTGTTACATGGCGCACGTTTTATCGTCTATGCTAGGTGTGTTTTAGCACTAAAAAGCTAGGCAGTTTTAGAAGTAGGTTTAGGAATACAGAGTCAGGGTGATGATGCCTCACGGATGGATAACTCATGGATGAATAACGAAGAATTAATCAAAGATCCATAAGGTTTCATGAGAACTAATCTACCAGTTACACAGCGAGAATATGATTATCCAGCGGATTGGATTTTATTGTCGACTACGGATACTCAAAGTCATATCACTTACGCCAATCAATCTTTCTGTACCGTTGCCGGTTACGACCTCGATGCCATGCTAGGCAAGCCCCACAACATGGTGCGTCATCCAGATATGCCTCCGCAAGCGTTTGAAGATCTGTGGCGATGCATCAAAAAAGGCGAGCCTTGGAAAGGGATAGTGAAAAACCGCTGCGCCAATGGCGATCACTATTGGGTCGATGCCTATGTCTCACCGATTTCAGTTAATGGCAAAGTCGTCGAGTTTCAATCTGTACGCACTAAACCCACACGCGATCAGGTTAAGCGTGCAGAAATAGCCTATGCGGAGTTGAACAAAAAGGGCAGCGTCAGCGCGTTAAAACGTACCTTGGATATGCCAGTTAAATTGCTGTTACTCGCATTGGTTGCCATGCTACCTATGCTTTACCTTGCTCTGCAAATTGGCTTAATGGGCTTTATTGCCCTAGCGATAAGTGTCCTAGTATTGCTGGTGGGCGGCAATCTGGTGCTGAGTCGCTATTACGCGATAGTGGCTAAGGCAAAGCATATCTACGATAACCCCTTGATGGCGCATATTTATAGTGGAAGCAGTGATGATCTTGGCGCGATTGATTTAGCACTGCAAATGCAAAATTCAGAGCTTAAGTCGATTCTTGGGCGTGCATCGGATTCCTGTTATAACGTGTCAGAACAGGCCAAAATATCTGCCGCCAAGGGCAAACAAATCCAGAGTACCAGTCAGGCTCAACTATCTGAAATAGAACAAGTTGCTACAGCGATGCAGGAAATGACCGCCACATTAGGCGATATGTCCTCCAATTGTGCCGATGCGGCGAGTGCCACACAAATGGCATCCGCTGAAACTATCAATGGTGATAAAACGGTGTCGAGTACTATTCGCTCGATTCAAGCTATGGCGGAGCAACTGCAACAAACGTCAAAAGTTATTACTGAGTTAGAAGCCCACAGTAAAGATATTGGCACAGTGCTCGATGTGATTCAGAGTATTGCGGGGCAGACGAATTTGCTGGCATTGAATGCAGCAATTGAAGCGGCTCGAGCGGGTGAGCAAGGTCGTGGCTTCGCTGTCGTTGCCGATGAAGTACGGGCGCTGGCACAGCGTACTCACGATGCCACCAAAGAAATCCACAGTATGATTAATCTGTTGCAGCAGGGGACGAATAAAGCTGTTATCAGCATGCAGCAAGGAGTGGTTGCCGCTTCCGAATGTATTTCAACGGCGGATTTAGCGGGTACGGCATTACGTACGATTCGTGAGGCCATTTCGACCATTACCGATATGACGCACCATATTGCCAGCGCGGTAGAAGAGCAATCGAGTGTGGCAAATGAGATGAATCGCAGCGTGGTGAATGTGTCGCAATTTACCCATTCTAGCCATCAACTCGGCAGTGAAATGGTCGGCTTGAATGACGAAGTGACTCGCGAGATGGATTCTCACTCGGTATTAGTCGAGCAATTCTTAAAGCGCAGCTTTAGGATTTAACTGACTAAAATTTAAGATAAAAAAGGCAATAGTCTGACTATTGTCTTTTCTTTTACTGATTTCTAACTCAATTTCTTATCTTTGATCTAATAACCTTTACTAAAGTCGACTCGATTCTGCAGTGGCTCACCCATGATGTAGCGGCGATAGTTTTGGCTAAAGATATCGACTATTTGTGCAGGATGGCTTGGCGCCGAAATATGCGGCGTGATCACGACATTTTCCCGTTCCCAAATAGGATGGCTATTGGGCAAAGGTTCCTGAGCAAATACATCGAGGATCGCTTGCTGACTAGGATTAGCGATCAGCTGGGTATTTAGCACATCGAGATCGAGTGCATCACCGCGGCCAACATTAAACAGCACTGCATCAGTTTTTAACATGGCTAACATGTCAGCATTGAGAAGATTGTACGTTGCAGGAGTGCTTGGCAGTAGATTTGCAACCACATCGGCCTGTGTCAACACTTGGCCTAAATTGGCCATCGCTTCTATGGCATCAAAACCTTCTACGGCATTACCGCTGCTATTGATACCAGTAACATGCATGCCAAAGTGTTTTGCCGTTTTCGCTAAATGCTGGGCTATTGACCCTGTGCCAAGCAAGAGCAATCGCATGCCCTGTAAACTTGAGTGGCGCTGCTGGGGTTGAATCAGCCACTGTTTTTGTCCTTGTTGCTGGCGATAAAAACGATGGCCGCGGATATGCGCGAGTAAATAGCCGAATAGATACTCGCTCATCAGCGGGCCGAAAATGCCTTTAATATTGGTGAGTTGATAGTCTTTTCTGCCCCTTGGACTCATTAGGGCATCTATGCCAGCAAAGCTTGATTGTAGCCATTGCAGATTTTTAGCATGGGGCAATAGGGGGGCGGCGAGTTTCGGTTCGGCTAACCAAATATCTGCTTCAATTATGCCCGCTGGATTATCGTCGAGTAACGTTAAATCTGGGAGACTCTGCGCCTCAATCAAGTCGCGGTACTGTTGATTTGCCTTTGTTAGCAAGAGTAACTTGTGCCCCATGGCGTCTCCCTTTATGCTTGGTTATTGTTATTTTTCAATACGCTGTCGCGGCCACTCAGATGGATTGCGCTGCATCTTTTTAGGTTAAGTCTATGTTTGATCAATTAGTCGCCATTATTGCCCAGTTAGGTAATATGCTTCGCCCTTGGGCCTTCGATATTGCTACCGCTATGGTGGTGTGTCTTATTTTGGTTTTTTCAGCGGATGTAAATCGTATCTTAAGGCGTCATTTGTTGGGGCATTCTTTTGTGCTGCGGACATTTGTTTTTATTATTGTGAATGCCTTTGGCTATGGCCTATTGATCGTGAAAGCCACGCCTTGGGTGGCAAGACACATAGTGGCTATGCCATCCCATTGGATGTTTCTGTTAATTGTGGCCATGTTTATTTTTATCGGTTATTGGGCTCAGCGAAATAGCCAAGCTTAATATCGTTATTATTTTTGCCGTTACTCAAAGTAGCCAGAGTAATTGGCCATTGCCTTTTGAGTTAAGGCTTGCATGGCGCGATCGGGGTAATTGCTGAACACGCCATCGACACCTATCTGCTTAAGCGCATGAATATCATCAATATGATCGACAGTATAAACATAAACCTTGGCACCTCGGTTATGGGCGTCGTCTACTAGCGCTTGGCTGATAAAACTCACATCTAAATGCAATGAATAGGCATTCAGTTCGCTTACCACGGCAGCCCCTTCGAGTGGAATACTGGCAAGCAGTGGTGCGACTAACGCATCCGGCAACACCTGTTTAAGTTCATGCAGATAGGGGTGATTAAAGGAAGAGATCAGTAACTGCTCCTTCGTAAACCCAAGCTGACTCATAGCCTTTGGGTATAAGTCGATTAACGGCGTGACGGTATTAATGCCTTTTAACTCTATATTGACTATGCAGCGCCCCGCAATCAGCTCAAGTACTTGCCATAGCGTCGGAATGGATTCACCTTTCACATTGATGCTTGCTAGATAATCCTTGCTCACTAAGTGAATGACGCCCGTGCCCGAGCTTTTATTATCGAGTCGTCTGTCGTGAAACACGACTAACTCACCTTCGACATTATGTACATCGAGTTCGACGGCTTGTGCACCCAATTCTAACGCTTTAGCCATGGCGGCTAAGGTATTTTCGGCCTGATAACCGCTGGCGCCGCGGTGAGCAAAAATAAGCATGGTCTGCGATCCTATTAGCTTCTAATAATGCCTTGTTGCTCGCGATTTTGACCATTCTTAATATGGATTTCCATCTGCGGGTAGGCGAGTTCGAGATTGTTTTCTTTGAGTTTTTTAGTCACTCGTTTATGTAAATCATGGCGCAGTGGCCAGCGTGCCGACATATCTTTCGCATAGGCGCGCACTTCATAATCTTGGGTATGCTTACCAAAGCCGGCAAACCAGACTTCAGGTTCTGGGCTGGCAAGTGCATCTTCACACTCTTGCACCGCTTGATACAGGGTCGCTTCAACTTTGGCAGGGTCTGAATCCCGCGCCACCGACACATAAACAATGACCCGAGTAATAGGATCTGACAAGGACCAGTTGATCAGCTGCTCTGTGATAAAGGCCTTGTTCGGGATGATAATTTCCTTTCTATCCCAGTCAATAATGGTGGTCGCCCGAATTTGGATTTTACTGACAGTCCCTGTTAAATCACGAATTGTCACCGTGTCGCCAATCCGCACGGGTTTCTCAAACAAAATGATCAAACCTGAGATAAAGTTGGCGAAAATTTCTTGCAAACCAAAACCTAAACCGAGAGACAGTGCGGCAATCAGCCATTGCAACTTAGACCATTCCATCCCGAGATTAGAGAAGCCGATTAATAGGCCAAGGAAAACCACCAGATAACGGCTGACGGTTGTGATCGCAAAACCCGTTCCGGGCGAGAGATCAAGCCTTTGCAGGATCATTAGCTCAAGTAGGCCGGGTAAATTGGTGGCAATCATTAACGAGAAACCTACTACTATCAGTCCAAACATCAGTGATTTCATGGTAATAGGCAATTGTTGCTCTAAGCCATTTACACTGGTATTGGTCGTCCACAGCGTAATGCCATCGAGGAAGGAAAACAGCGCCGTATGGGTTTGAGTCCACAGACCAATCAAACTGGCTAAAAAGGCCAATAACAAGAGTGAACGCACTAGGCCAAGGGATTGGCTCGAAATGGTTTCGAGATCGACTACGGGTTCTTCGTAGGTATCGAGTCCATCGACGGAAGGGTGATGCGTTTCGCCTTTTTCCCTTTGTGCTAAGCGTTCGGCACGTTTTGCCTTAGCGCGATCGAAGGCGATACGGCGGCGTTCGATTAACATCCACCGTTTGATCAATTGGTATAAGAGCAAGAAACCCAGACCCAGCACGATAGATAATTGCAGTTGTAACAGCATTTGGAAAGCGGTGAAGTAGTAACCCCTAAAGGCTAACACTGCGCTTAAAAGCGGCACAGAAATCAGCAAGGTCCAGAGCATTTTCTGAATGAGTTTTTTGTTTTTACCGTCTTTTTTTGCATCTGAGTTTTTACGGCTCAGGATTAAAATATCTTTGTATAACAAGAATAAAACGATACAGAAAATAATGAATGCGCCGCGGCCTATGCTATTACGCACCAGTGATGTGTCGAGTACTTCGGTAAAGCCCATCAGACCCAATAATGGGCTAGCAATCAGCACAAAGTGTCTGAGCCGTGATTGTCCCGCTTGAATGAGTTTTGAGGGGCGTTTGAAATGGCCCACGAGTACGCCTTTGTCGAGCGTCAGAATAAAGATAAAGCGATATAAGAGATACACTAAACCAATCGCCAGTATGCCCATACCCACAGCCTGCACAAAATTGCGATCGGAATGATAGAAAATCAATCCCGCCATGATCACTGGGAAAGGTTTTATCAACGCATAGCTGATACTGCAGGCGAGCGCTTTGAGAGTGTAAATGAATTTATCTTGGGTCACATTGCCCACATAAGTGGTGTAATGATTTAGCAAGCGATTGAATTTAGGCGTGATCAAGTCTTGTACGACTAAACACAGTACCAGCAATATGATCCACCAAGACCAATAATCGTTTTGTTCATCCCAGGCTTTTCCCAGTTCATCCCACTGTGCTTGTTGCACAAGCCAAACCGTGCTGCGTTCAAGATCCGTAAGCCATAACTTACTGATACTTGCAGCGTTAGGCACCCAGAATAAATGTTCGTTAAGGGTATTTTTGAGGGTGAGATTCTGTTGGCTCAGTTGTTGGTAATTGACCTTCAGCTTGCCTAATTCACTTAAGTATTGGTCATAGCTTTGCATCAATTGCGAGATCAAACTCTGTTGCGAGTGTAAGAGCTTAATCTGCTGCTCATTGTATAAGCCGGGTTGTTCTAATTCTTGCTCATTGAGGGCTTGTTGCTGCTCTAAATGGTATCTGTCTAAGCGCGCATCGGCGATCAGCGTTTGCAGTTTTTCGTGATTCGGTGGTTTAGGCAGTGATTGCAACATCTGCAAAAAGCGCTCACCAAAGGCGGAGTTCATTTTGACCCAAGTGATCTGCTCTTGGATGTTTGCCAGTTGTTTAGCTTGGGATTGATATTGGGTTTCTGCCTGTTCCTGCTGTTCGACCACATTATTGATCTGCAAAGTTAACGTTTGCAGCTTTTGGCCGTAAATCTGGTTAGTGTCGGCAATATTACGGGTGATAGGATCGATGACTTTTTCGGTATTAACTAAGTTTTTGGCTAGGGTGGCATCCGTTTGTTGCTGACGTTGTTTATTGATTGCCTTATTGATGGTTTCGATCAAGGCTTCTTGCTGCACCAGTTGTTGGCGGACTAGCTGTAATTGTAATTGCGTCAGTTCAATGCGTTTTTGGCTGCTGGCAAGTTCTGCTTCATCGGTGGCAAGGCTTTGTTCAAAGAAGAGTCGTTGAGTTTGCTGTAACTCTCCCGTAGGGGTATCTAGCGGGGCGAGTTCTGCTTTTTTGTTTTGGGCGACTGTTTGCCTCGCGCTGGCGATAACGGTAGGTAAGTCATTGTGACGTAGTAATAAATCGTTAACTTGTCGGCCAAGGGTGGATTCGCTTTCTTTAAGTTCAGACAAGCGAATATAGGCCATGGAAGCCTGCTGGCTGAGGTCAGTACCTTTTTCTAGTGATAAAGGCTTATAGGCGTCTTTCAGCGCTTGGTTAGTGCGCTTCTTATGTTGCTCAAAATCAATCTGCGCTTGTTGGAAACTGGCTGCGTTGGCGGCGAGTTTTTCTATGTTAATTTTTAGTTCGTTAATTTGTTCGTCAATGCTGAGATTTTGTTGCTGATCTTGCTTGTTCATGCCAAGACGTTTGTCCAACTGCAAAGGCGAATTGGCAAGTGCGGAAAATGTGAAAAAAGCAATAATGAACAATAAAATACGTGGCATATAGGCTAAAGACATTTAGGGGCGAAAGACGCTCCATATTAGCCAAATTGCGTTGAGATTGGTATGTTTCAGGCGTTCTTTTTTCGCCGCTGTGACTGGTGCGATTGATGGGTTTCGAAGATGGCGGTAGCGACTATGATAGTGCCACCAATTAGGGTGTTGAGATTGAGCTCTTCACCTAAAATAATCAGCGCTAACATGGCGCCATAAAAGGGCTGTAAGCAAGAGACTAGCCCAACCGTTTTGGCGCTCAGTTGCCTCAGCGCAGAAGTAAATAGCGCATGTGGCGCTGCGGTAAAGACGACGCCGAGTAAAATAATTAATCCCCACACTTCTAATGAGATACTGCCCAGTTCTGTTTGGTGCCACGGCATCAAGAACACCACAGCGACCAAGGTTTGATAGAACATGGCATGGGGGCCGCTGTACTGGGAAAAGTAGCGTTTGTGCAATAAGTTACGGGTGGTGAACAAGATGGCGGACACTATGCCGATGGCAATGCCCAGCGTAGTGTCGTTACCTAAATTGGCCTCAGGGATCAGTAATATCACCCCAATCAGCACTAATACACCGCTGATCATATCGTGTAATTTTATCTTATTACCTGTCAGCAACGGCTCGGCAATCACTGTCATCACCGGATAGGTGAAAAACGCAATCATGCCAATGGCGACCGACGAGAGTTGCATGGCCGCAAAATAAGTCACCCAATGCAGGCTGACGATAACCCCAAGCCCGATGGCGACTAGATAATCTTGTTTGCTTGCCAGCGTTAAACGTTTGCGGTTGAATTTGACTAGCAAACCTAACACAGTGGCGGCGACGATACAGCGTAGAAAGGTGATGTCGAGGGCACTGAGTGGGATTAATTTAGAAAACAAAGCTGTGCCACCAAATAGCAGCACAGCCAGATGTAATTCAATTAATCCCGAAGGTTTAGCAGAACTCAAGAAAACTTAATCCGCTTGCTTAACGTCTTTCAGGTTAGCGAAGGCTTGTCCCATACGAGTTACTGCTTCGGCTTCGACACCTTCAGCAAATGTCGCGATAGCGTCTTTGGCAAACAACATCACCACAGTACTGCCTAACTTGAAGCGACCCATTTCTTCGCCCTTGTCTAAGGTGATGGCATCTGGGCCTTGGGTTGGATATTCCCAAGTGAAGACTTGCTTACCTGTCGGCGGCGTGACTGTGCCAGCCCATACGGTTTCAATACTGGCAACAATCGTTGCGCCAACCAATACCATGGCCAATGGACCTAATTCGGTTTCAAAAATCGCCACCACACGTTCGTTACGGGCAAACAGACCGGGTACGTGTCTCGCCGTTAACGGATTTACCGAAAACAGTTCGCCAGGTACATAGGTCATTTTTGATAACGTGCCTTTAATCGGCATGTGGATACGGTGATAGTCTTTAGGCGCCAGATAGATAGTCGCAAAATCACCGCCTTCGAAGCGTTTAGCATCTTCGGCTTGATCGCCAAGCAAAGTTAACGATGAATAGTGATGACCCTTAGCTTGGAAGATGCGACCGTTTTTGATGGGGCCTAACTGACTTACCGCACCATCGACGGGATGTACCATGATATCGGCGTCCATGTCTAACGGACGAATACCGGGTTTAAGGGCGCGGGTAAAAAAGGCATTAAAGCTTTTATAGGCTTCAGGCTCACTCTGCGCCGCTTCGCTCATGTCGATTTTATATTGTTTGATAAACCACTTGATGGCGGCAGTGGTTAAGGCGCCAGCTTCGGCTGCAGCGAGTTTACCCACTAAACGAGATAACAAATGTTTTGGCAGCATGTACTGCAGCGCTATTTTGACTTTATCCAATTTCAATTCCTTTTCTTACTGCTCAATCTTTGCTGAGACTGTTGTTATTTATCAATAAGTCGTTATTCATCAGTGGCCGCACGGAAATGGCGGGCATGACGTTGTTCATCTAAGCTGGCGATAATTTTATGGTAATTATTAAAGCGATCTGCGCTGATCTTACCTTGGCTCAGGGCTTCTTGAAGTGCACAGCCGGGATCGTCACCGTGTTTACAATCGCGGAATTTACATGCGCCAAGATACTCGCGAAACTCGATAAAGCACCAGCCGACACGTTGTGCAGGAAGATGCCATAGGGCGAATTCGCGCACGCCCGGAGAGTCGATTAAATCGCCGCCACTAGGCAAGTGCAACAGCTTAGCAGTGGTAGTAGTGTGTTGACCTAAACCTGAGTTATCGGAAACATCGCCGATAATAAGCTCTGCATCGGGTAGTAATGCATTGATGATCGATGATTTACCCACACCAGATTGGCCGGCAAACACGCTGACTTTATCTTTGAGTATACCTTTGATGGTATCGATACCATCACCGAGCTTGCTGCTGACCTTATAAACCGGATAGCCAATGTCTTTGTAGCGCTGTAGCGCTTCATCTATTGCCTGCGCTTCATCGGGATTGAGCAAGTCAATTTTATTCAAAATGATGATAGGTGGAATATCGGTATCTTCAGCGGCCACTAAATAACGGTCGATGATCTGGGTGGTAAAGCTGGGTAATACCGAGGAGACAATCAAAATTTGGTCGATATTCGAGGCGATAATTTTCACGCCATCGTATAAATCTGGGCGTGTAAGTGATGAGCGACGTGGATGAACGGCTTCAACAATACCTGCGATGCCGCTATTGGCTTGGCTCTCAATGGCTAAGCGTACGATCACTTTATCGCCAGTCACTAAACTGGTGACGGCACGGCGAATATTACAGCGCACAATTTGGCCGCTTTCAGTTTCTATGTCGGCATGTTGGCCAAAACGTGAAATCACAGTACCGGGCTGTTCTTGCCCCAATGAACTATCCTGTAACTCTGGCGTATTTTTATCGCCACTATCACGATTGAGTCGCTTCTCGTGATTAGCGCGCATACGGCGTAATTGACCTTGGCTTAGGGGTTTCTTTTTACTCACTGATTCGTCTTCGTCAATTAGGTGATTTTTTGTGTTGGAAAAAAGCAGTATGATACACGCTCTTGAATAAAAAAGCCTGAATTTAGGCTAACTGACACGATAAGGCTGATTTATGACGGCAGATGTAAATAATCTCATTTGGATCGATTTGGAAATGACAGGGTTAGAGCCCGACGTCGACAGGATCATTGAAATTGCCACTTTAGTGACAGATCAAGAACTCAATATTATCGGTCAAGGTCCGGTTATCGCGATTCATCAGTCAGATGATGTGCTGGCCGCCATGGACGATTGGAATCAAAAGCATCATGGTGAGTCTGGGTTGATTGATCGCGTTCGTGCTAGCCAAGAAACCGAAGCGCAAGCCGTGGCTAAGACTATTGCCTTCTTAGAACAGTATGTTCCTAAGGGTGCTTCTCCAATGTGTGGTAACAGTATTGGGCAAGATAGACGCTTCTTAAATCGTTATATGCGCGAGCTGGAAGATTATTTCCACTACCGCAATGTGGATGTCAGTACGATTAAAGAGCTAGTGAAGCGTTGGAGCCCAGAAACTATGGCGGGCTTTAAGAAGCAAAACACTCACCAAGCACTGCAGGATATCCAAGAGTCGATCGCTGAATTGCAGTATTATCGCAGCAAAGTATTTAAAATTTGACCGATCAGTAGATAAATATGCAAGAAGGGGTTGCAGCCGCATGAATTTTTCATATAATGCGGCCTCAACTTTTTGATGCGAACAGAGATGTACGGTCATTTAGATTGAATGCGACATTAGCTCAGTTGATAAAGGTTAAAGGCGATACCTTTGTTAATGTTGAAGGTAAATGTAGCAGCGATGCAAAAAGCGACATTAGCTCAGTTGGTAGAGCGATACCTTGCCAAGGTATAGGTCATCGGTTCGAACCCGATATGTCGCTCCAAATTAAAATTTAGTGATTTGCCAAATCATTAATACAGATTATGCGACATTAGCTCAGTTGGTAGAGCGATACCTTGCCAAGGTATAGGTCATCGGTTCGAACCCGATATGTCGCTCCAAATTAAAACTTAGTGATTTACCAAATCATTAATACAGATTATGCGACATTAGCTCAGTTGGTAGAGCGATACCTTGCCAAGGTATAGGTCATCGGTTCGAACCCGATATGTCGCTCCAATTTCCTAAATATTCCACTATCACATTACTCAATTGACATTAGCTCAGTTGCGGACTTGATATGGCTATACCTTCTTTTTTGCCAAGGTATAGGTCATCGGTTCGAACCGCTCTTGAACAAAATCATGTCGCTCCAATTTCCTAAATATTCCACTATCAGATTACTCAATTGGGATTAGCTCAGTTGCGGACTTGATATGGCGATACCTTCTTTTTTGCCAAGGTATAGGTTATCGGTTCAAACCGCTCTTGATCAAAATCATGTCGCTCCAATTTCAATAAATCCCCCCAAAACTACTTTAGCTAAGATCATTTCAATCGTGTAGCTCATATTGCTATTACTTACAATGCTTAGCCGTTGACTAAGGCATAGATCATTGCTCGAATCTCTCCCTATCAAAATCATTTCGCTGTACTTCCGTTAAACTCTCTAACAATGACTTTTTCGTGTCATTCCCTCAATTGGCTCATCTATATTTGTCTTGATTCACTGCCATCTACTTCAAGCACTCTATCTCAGATTCACCATGCACAACCAAAGACTTACGAATACCCTTTGGGAAAAGTGCGTTGAGATCTCTTTTGGCTTTTCTCTTTTATACAAAACAGTGTGATAGGATTAAGATGCGTGATCTATAGCGTGTTTCTTCAAGTTTTCCTAAATTAGATAGCTGCGTGAAAGTTAAATTATGACCTTGTTCAAATATTCGTAACGCTTTTACTCACATAATGGAATTAGACAAAATTAATAGCGCCAAGTAGTTGGCCTGACAATGGAGTGCATTATATGCGTATTCAACAATTACGTGATCTACTCGAGTATGTGGCAAATTGCCGCTTAGATATGGCGCAACTCTATGGCCGACTCAACAATCAAGCTGACTCGGCTCGTGTGAAAATGATGTTGGAGTATTTTGAATCACACCAAAAAACCATGGCAGAAAAACTGCGTGATTATATGGATGAAGCACCACATCGTATTCTTGATACTTGGTATAAAGACTTCACTTTTGAAGACTTTACTAAGCGTTGCCAAGATACTATGTTGCCCGCAAACATGAATGAAGATGATGTGCTCAACTTACATTTAGACCTAGAGAATCGTCTGATTGGTTTGTTAGAAAAAACAGTTAACTCAACCACGGCGGAAGATGCGCGTAATGCGTTAGCCAATTTGATCCGAGTAGAGAAAACTCAGCAGCAACGTTTAGTCCATAGTACGATTCGGATGGACGATATCTAAACCGTCATTTCTTCTCGAATCTCAAAGCCAGCCCAGTGCTGGCTTTGGTTTTTATGTCGACTTTGTATAGGCCACTTTTACTCTACTTTGCTCCATTTGGGCGGGTTTCTGCGCCAGAACTGATTTACGTCATAATTTCTCGCTGCTTTTTTTGCTACTTTCTTGATCTATTGGCTGATTTTTATTGGCCTTGCTCAATTCTGCCAAGACTTCTATGGTGAGATTACTCATTGTGAAATGGAGTCATTGGTGTCTAAGGAGATCCTTCATGGCACAAGATCTATCGCAATTTCCCAAAGCTCTATACACCCAAACACAAGTTCGCGAAGCTGAACTGAGTGCAGTGTCTCAGGGAGTATCTAGTCTCTATGCATTGGTCGAGCGTGCTGGCGCGGCGGCTTTTGAGTGTTTAGCGAAACATAGCTCCAAAGTCTTACCTGTGTTAATCCTTGCTGGCAGCGGTAACAATGGTGCCGATGCTTTAGTGTGCGCCCGTCTAGCCCGTGCCAGTGGTATGGACGTTTCTGTGATGATGACGTTAGCGGAAGGCACGCCTGAGTGTCAGCAAGCATTGACCCATTATCTTGCTGAAGGTGGAAAATTACTGCCGTTAGAGGTTGAACCTATTCTCGCAGCGAAAATCATAGTCGATGGTCTGTTAGGTACGGGGGTACATGATGCTGTACGCGACGATATGGCTAAATATATCCGTGCCATCAATGACAATTCGGCTTGGGTATTGAGTCTTGATTTACCCTCTGGAGTCATTGCTGATACAGGCGCCGTAGTAGGTGTTGCTGTGATGGCGGATATCACCTTATGTTTTGGTGGTTTAAAGCAAGGTGTTTTAACGGGTAAGGCAAGGCATTACAGTGGTGAGCTTGAATTTGCAGATTTAGGATTAACGCCTTTCTTTGCTGAAGCGAGCGCACAAAGAGTAGGAAGAGAGACTCTTAAGGACTATTTTGCCGCCCGAGCACGGGATAGCCATAAAGGCCAATCGGGTAAAGTCACTGTCATCGGCGGTGATATAGGCATGGCAGGGGCTGTGAGACTGGCAAGTGAGGCTTGCCTACGTGCAGGCGCGGGATTAGTCACTGTGATCAGTCGACCTGAGCATCAACTGACGGTGAATGTCTCCCGTCCTGAACTGATGTTTTGGGGCTGTGATTTAGTCGATATGGAAGTGTATCTGCGCCTTGGTTGGGCGCAGGTTATCGTGCTTGGCCCTGGTTTAGGTAAGCATGACTGGGGGTATAATTTGTTTAAAGCCGTGGGCTTGAGCGATAAGCCTTGTGTTTTAGATGCCGATGCATTGAATCTGCTCAGTAATGAACCAAGGCGCCAAACGAATTGGGTATTAACACCACATCCGGGTGAGGCGGCGCGTTTACTTGGTTGTACCGTGGCCGATATTGAACAGGACAGATTTGCCGCTGTTCGCGCGATACAGCAAAAGTACGGCGGTGTTGTATTGCTAAAGGGCGCAGGAACGGTCATTTTTGATGGTCAGCAAATGGTAGTTGCACCAGTCGGCAACCCTGGGCTTGCCAGTGGTGGGTGTGGCGATGTGTTATCTGGTATTATAGGCGCGCTCATGGCTCAGGGAATGGATAATATGCAGGCAACTGTGCTTGGCGTAGTCGTACATGGTTGCGCCGCTGATCTTGCGGCAATACAGGGAGAACGGGGTATGTTAGCGAGCGATTTAATGCCTTTTATTCGCCAATTAGTGAATAGTGATTTACTCTAGGCGGAATGTGAGACTCAAGCGGGGCTGGACTTTGTTATGTGCCCTGTGCCTTTTTAGGATTGAGTCGCTTCTCCATCAATAACAGCAGTGATATAAGCGGATATGACAGAGTTAACTTTTTTCTTAGACAACGAAGACGACACTATTGCGGTTGGGCAAAAATTAGCCCGCTATGTCCAAGCGCCTTTGACTCTGTATCTTACGGGTGATTTAGGAGCCGGTAAAACGACGCTGAGTCGTGGCTTAATTCAGGGATTGGGTCATAAAGGTGCCGTTAAAAGCCCGACTTACACTTTAGTTGAACCTTATGAGTTAGAAGGTGTCGAAGTTTATCATTTTGATTTGTATCGTTTAAACGATCCAGAAGAACTCGAGTTTATGGGGATCCGTGATTACTTTACGGATAAGAGTCTGTGCATTGTTGAATGGCCAGATAAGGGAGAGGGTTTACTGCCCGCTGCCGATGTCCATATGCATTTAAGTTATCAAAATAGTGGGCGAGAAATACGCATAGAGGCCTTGTCTGAGCCAGGTGAAAAGTTATTAAAAGCGATAAAATAAAAACTAAAATGATAAAAAATAACCCGTATTTTCAAATTATTATTCTTTCTTTATGTTCTTTTTTCTCTGTGGTGGCCCATGCTGCTAATCAGTTAGAAAGCGTACGTATTTGGGCTGCGCCTGAGTCAACTCGAATCGTATTTGACTTGAGTGGAGTGCCTGATTACACCTATTTCTCTTTAGATGGCCCTAATCGTTTAGTGGTGGATTTAAAAAAGACTACTGCTAAAGTTGTGCTTAAAAATCTTGAAAACAACAGTAAGTTAGTTAAGGGCGTGCGGATCAGTAAGTCACCCACTAAAGGTGATTTGCGCTTAGTGATCGATCTCGTAAAGCCATTGAATGCAAGCTTGTTTTCTTTGCCTGTTACTGCGCCCTATGGCAATCGTCTAGTGGTTGATTTAGAAGATAAAACGTTAACTACGGCAACGGCTATCGTGTCATCTACACCCGTCAAAACTGTCACCCAAGCGGCGCAATCATCCCGCGATATTGTCATTGCTATTGATGCAGGTCATGGTGGCGACGATCCTGGCTCCATTGGTCCTTCTGGTGTTTATGAAAAAAAGGTCGCCCTAGAAATCGCCAGACGTGTTTCCAGCAAAATCAATGACACGCCAGGCATGCGTGCTGTGATGATCCGTACTGGTGATTATTTTGTGAATTTAAATAAACGCTCTGAACTGGCGCGCAACAGTAAGGCAGATCTGCTGATTTCTATCCATGCGGATGCCTTTACCTCGCCCAATCCACGTGGCGCCTCCGTATGGGTGCTATCAATGCGTCGTGCTAATAGTGAAATTGGTCGTTGGTTAGAGCAAAAAGAGAAGCATTCTGAGTTGCTGGGCGGCGCGGGTGAGATTATCCAAAACACGGATAATGAACAGTATTTGGCTATGACGCTGCTCGATATGTCAATGAACAGTTCGATGGCAATTGGCCATTCTGTTGCGGGGGATATTTTAAAAGATTTAGGTGGTGTGACTCAATTGCATAAAAGTCGCCCTGAGTCCGCGAGTTTAGCCGTGCTGAAGTCACCTGATATTCCTTCAATCTTGGTTGAAACGGGCTTTATTTCAAACCCTAAAGAAGAGCGTTTACTGTCGAGTAGTCGTCATCAAGAGAGCATTGCCAATGCTATTTATAAGGGTGTGAGCCGTTACTATCACAACAATCCGCCAGCAGATACTTTGCTTGCCCAAAGAAGGGGAGGAAGCTCTAGCAGTGCTAAGCCGGCCAAAACCACAGCAAAAGCATCAGCAGAAAGAACGCCAACTGAAAGAACACCTACAGCCTATGTTGGCGATGCGGTATCGACAAAGGTTAAACATAAGGTCCGTCGCGGAGAATCTTTATCTGCAATCGCGCAACGTTACAGTGTGCCAATGTCCAGCATCAAACAAGCGAATGGAATGAAGTCCGATGTGGTGCAGTTAGGGCAAACGCTAGTCATACCCCAGAGTTAAATAGGAAAGCATGATGGGCATTCAGATCCTGCCTCCGCAATTAGCCAACCAAATTGCGGCGGGGGAAGTGGTTGAGAGACCCGCTTCCGTAGTCAAAGAATTGGTCGAGAATAGCCTCGACGCAGGAGCGAGCCGAGTCGATATTGAAATCGACAAAGGCGGTAGCAAGCTGATTAAAATTCGCGATAACGGATCTGGCATACCTAAAGATGAACTCGCGCTAGCCTTATCGCGCCATGCGACCTCAAAGCTGCACACTTTAGACGATCTTGAAGCAATCCTTAGTTTTGGTTTCCGTGGTGAAGCGCTAGCCAGTATCAGCTCAGTCTCACGTTTAACTTTAACTTCACGCACGGCTGAGCAAACCGAAGCGTGGCAAGCCCATGCTGAAGGTGCCGACATGGCAGTTAAAGTGATGCCCGCCGCGCATCCAGTTGGTTCGACGATTGAAGTGGTGGATTTATTCTTTAATACACCGGCTCGCAGACGCTTTTTAAAGAGTGACAAAACCGAATTTACCCATATCGATGAATGGTTAAAGCGCATTGCATTAGTGCGTGGGGATATCCATTTCACGCTGACGCATAACGGTAAGATAGTACGTAATTATCGTCCCGCCGTGAATGAAACCCAGTATTTACAGCGTTTGACGCAAGTGTGTGGCCGTCCATTTGCCGAGCAAGCGCTTAAGATTGAATGCCAACACGATGATTTGCGCCTCAGTGGCTATTTGCAGTCACCTTGGTCACTGGTTATCAGCGATACCCATTACTTTTATGTCAATGGACGCCTTATCCGTGATCGCTTGGTCAATCATGCAGTGCGTCAAGCCTTTGCTCAAAAAGCAGAACTTGAACAACCCGGCTACGTGCTGATGTTGGATATCGATCCCCATCAAGTGGATGTTAACGTGCATCCCGCTAAGCATGAGGTGCGATTCCATCAGAGTCGCTATGTGCATGATTATATTCTGCAAGCATTGCAATCGGCGCTGGAAGAAGCAGGAGAGCTCAACTTCGTTCACTCTAGCTCTTTGTGTGAGGTTGAAGATGTGTTTGTGGATGCCCCGATAAGCGCCACTGAAATCTCAGCCCCTTTTGTACTTGGCGCTGATTCAGCTCAAGTTAATGCGCAAGCTGATACACTTGAGTCTGCTCAAGATACAGTTGCCCCTGCCGTTCAAGTAAAGTCTCTAGGCGCAGGACGAGAAGGCGCCAGTTTTGGCACTCAAACGAATGCTTTTGGCAGCATGACAACACCAAGAGACAGCAGCCGTGGCAGTTATTCTGCAGGTGAATCTCGGCAACGTACTGAATTACCGTCAAAGGCGGCAATAGCAAGTTATGGTGCTTTACTGCAAACCCCTTCTTACAGTGTAAAAGATCAAGATTATCAGTCTGTGTTACCTATGCCATCGATATTAGATGGGCAATATTGGGTGATGACGTCGGAAGATAAACTCAGTCTATTATCAATAAAATCAGTAGCATTGGCGACGCGATGCCAAGAGGTTGAAGCTAAACTAGCGACTGGGCTAATTGGTCAGCCTTTATTAATGCCAGTGTCTGTCGCGGCTGATGCGGATTGGCAGGCTGTGCTCACTGAACACGACACGCTGATCCGCCAATTAGGTTTAGAACTAACAATTCGTTACCAGCAGTTGATTATTAAAAAAGTGCCCCCATATATCAGAGAGAGCCAGTTAGCCAAAGTGATCCCTGAGTGGCTACAATCGCTACGTTTTGAAACTCCTGCGCCGAGCGCATTGGCGTTTTGGTTGGCAAAACACAGTTTAACGGGATTCGTTTCAGCACCAGAAGTCTGGTCAGCATTTTCGCAGTTAGCTGAAGAGAAAAAACAGCTTATTGCCAACAAAGCGATATTCTTACCTTGGCAATCGTGGCTAGAAGAGCAAGCAAGTGAATAAAGAATTACAGCCTAAAGTGTTATTTTTGATGGGGCCAACGGCCTCAGGTAAGACAGCTTTAGCATTAGAATTGGCCGAAAAGCATAACTGTGAAATCATTTCGGTTGATTCAGCATTAATTTATCGCGGTATGGACATTGGCAGTGCTAAGCCTTCAGCAGACGAACTGGCTCGCGGGCCACACAGATTAATTGATATTCGTGATCCCAGTGAAAGCTATTCGGCAGCCGACTTTAGAGCCGATGCAATAGCCGAGATAGAACAGATTATTAGCATGGGGAAAACGCCAGTATTAGTTGGCGGAACCATGATGTATTTCAAAGCGTTACTCGAAGGTTTGTCACCTTTGCCGAGTGCGGACGAGGCCATTAGGGCCGAGATCCAAGCGGAGGCGGATGAAAAGGGATGGGAAGCACTGCATGACCAATTAAGGGAGATAGATCCCGTGTCGGCAGAAAGAATTCATCCTAATGATCCACAAAGACTTTCAAGAGCGCTGGAAGTCTATAGAATAAGCGGCAAGAGCATGACTAAGTTGACTCAGACCAAGTCTGCTCCCTTGCCTTATGACGTAGTGCAGTTTGCTATTGCACCGCGCGAGCGCAAAGTGTTACATGACTTAATAGCGCAACGTTTTGCGATTATGCTCAAACAGGGCTTTATTGAGGAAGTCACAGAGCTAAAAGCCCGTGGAGACTTGCATTTAGACTTGCCTTCAATGCGTTGTGTCGGTTACCGACAGTGCTGGCAATACCTAGATGGTGAGTTTGACTATGATACTATGGTCGAAAAAGCGGTTGCTGCTACTAGGCAATTAGCTAAGCGTCAATTAACATGGTTGCGGAGTTGGCCAGAGTTGAATTGGCTTGAAAGTGGTGCTGAGGGGAATTTAGTTATACTTATGCGTCAATGCCGCTAGCTTATTAGCCCTTGCTGTATAATACTAAAACTAAACAAAAAACTATCACTGATATCGATTTATTTTATATAAATTAAAAAGGAAATAATAAAATGGCTAAGGGGCAATCTTTACAAGACCCATTTTTGAACGCATTGCGTCGCGAGCGCGTTCCTGTATCAATTTACTTGGTTAACGGCATTAAACTCCAAGGACAGGTAGAGTCGTTTGATCAATTTGTCATTCTGTTGAAAAATACAGTGAGCCAAATGGTTTATAAACACGCTATTTCTACTGTCGTGCCAGCACGCCCATTCAACGTTACTGGTCACCAAAATGCCCAAGGCGGATATGGTGCTCAAGATGATGCGCCTAGTGGCGAATAAGTATTATCTGAGGAGTTTGCTTCTTGTTTGATCGTTATGAGGCGGGAGAAACTGCGGTTCTTGTCCATATCGACTTTTCCGATGAGGAACGCCGAGAAGATTTAGTCGAGCTGCAGCTATTAGTAGAATCAGCTGGGGCAAGATCAGTCGGGGTGATTACTGGAAGTCGACGTTCACCGGATCGCAAATTTTTTGTGGGTTCTGGTAAAGCCGAAGAGTTAGCTGCATTAGTGGCGGCGACTGAAGCCAATGTGGTGATTTTTAATCATGCATTGAGTCCAGCCCAAGAGCGTAATCTTGAGCAAGTGTGTCAGTGTCGTGTGCTCGACCGTACGACACTTATTCTCGATATTTTTGCCCAAAGAGCGCGAACTCACGAAGGTAAGTTACAGGTGGAGCTAGCGCAATTGCGCCATATGTCGACTCGCCTGATCCGTGGTTGGACGCATCTTGAAAGGCAAAAGGGCGGTATTGGTTTACGTGGTCCAGGGGAAACCCAGCTCGAAACCGATAGACGTTTGCTCAGAGGACGAATTAAAAATATCAACAAACGCTTAGAGCGAGTTGATAAGCAACGTGAACAGAGTCGACGTGCACGTAAGCGTAGTGATTTGTCGACAGTTTCATTAGTCGGCTACACAAACGCGGGTAAATCAACGCTGTTTAATGCTCTAACATCATCTGATGTTTATGCTGCAGATCAGCTATTTGCCACACTCGATCCTACGCTAAGAAAGTTAGATTTACCTGATGGTGCCGTGATATTAGCGGATACTGTAGGGTTTATTCGTCATTTGCCCCATGATCTCGTTGCTGCATTTAAGGCAACCTTACAAGAGACAAGGCAAGCTGAGTTATTACTACACATAGTTGATTGTGCAGATGAAAACATGGCGGATAATTTTGATCAGGTTCAATCTGTACTGAAAGACATCCAAGCCGATGAAGTCATGCAACTCGTGGTCTGTAACAAAATCGATTTACTCGAAGATGTGACGCCAAGAATTGAATATAACGACATAGGCAAACCCGTTCGAGTTTGGGTTTCAGCACAGAAGCGTTTAGGATTTGATTTGCTATTGAAAGCCATCACTGAGCTTATTGGTGAGGTGATTAAAGAGCTAACACTTAGAATTCCGGCAACTGCTGGACATTATCTTGGCCAGTTTTATCGACTGGATGCGATACAGCAGAAAGAGTACGACGATCTGGGGAACTGTATTTTGTCTGTTCGTTTATCGGACGCCGATTGGCGCCGATTAACAAAACAGAGTCAGGGTGAGTTAGAAACCTTCATCTTCGAAGATTCGATAGATGAAGCTGTTTGTTAATAATCTAATTTATTTCATCCACTTATGGAGTGCTAAATGGCTTGGAACGAGCCCGGTAACAAGGGTAATGATCCTTGGGGAAATAAAGGTGGTAACGACAAAGGACCACCGGACCTTGACGAGGTTTTTCGTAATCTTTCAAAGCGCTTTGGCGGCAAAGGAAATGGCTCAGGCCAGTCTTTTAGTTCGTTTAGCCTAATCATCATTCTTGCTGTTGCTGTAGTTGTTTGGGGACTTTCGGGTTTTTATACAATTAAAGAAGCTGAGCGTGGTGTGGCACTGCGATTTGGTAAACACGCTGGCGAAATTGGCCCTGGACTTCATTGGAAAGCCACATTTATCGACCAAATTTATCCCGTCGACATTCAATCGGTTCGCTCTATTCCTGCGTCTGGTAGCATGCTGACATCCGATGAAAACGTCGTGAAAGTTGAGCTTGATGTTCAGTATCGTATTTTAGATGCTTACTCATATCTATTTAGTGCCGTCGATGCGAACGCCAGTTTGCGTGAAGCGACTGACAGTGCACTGCGTTATGTCATTGGACATAACAAGATGGATGATATTCTGACTACGGGCCGTGATGCTATTCGTCGCGATACTTGGAAAGAGTTAGAGCGCATTCTTGAACCGTACAAATTGGGTCTTGCTGTTGTTGACGTTAACTTCTTACCGGCCCGTCCGCCAGAAGAAGTGAAAGACGCCTTCGATGATGCGATTTCTGCCCAAGAAGATGAACAACGTTTTATTCGTGAAGCTGAAGCTTATGCCCGTGAAATTGAACCAAAAGCTCGTGGTGAAGTTGAACGTATGGCGCAACAAGCGAATGCTTACAAAGAGCGTGAAGTCTTAGAAGCTCGCGGTAAAGTGGCTCGTTTTGAGTTGTTATTACCAGAGTATCAAGCTGCGCCTGAAGTGACTCGTAAGCGTTTGTATCTTGATACAATGCAGCAAGTGATGACAGATACGAATAAAGTGCTGATTGATGCTAAGAACAACGGCAACTTAATGTACCTACCGCTAGATAAGTTAATTCAGCAGAAGCCTGCGACAAATGAGCTGGAAGCTAAGCCACAGCAAAATGTTAATTCTTCATCTGTATCAACGACTCGCGCGAATGAGCCTTTGAGTGGACGTCCATCCCGCGATGATCGTACTCGCCAAGGGAGGGAGTAATCCATGGGTAGATTAAGCGTTATTCTTATCGCCGTGCTCTTAGGTATTGGTTTGTCATCTTTAATGGTGGTGAATGAAGGCGAGCGCGCTATTGTGGCGCGTTTCGGTGAAATTTTAAAAGACGACGTTGACGGTAAGCAAGTCACCCGCGTCTACGGCCCAGGCCTGCACATGAAAGTGCCTGTGATCGATAAAGTAAAATTACTCGATGCTCGTATTCAAACACTTGATGGTGCAGCTGATCGTTTTGTAACTTCAGAGAAGAAAGACCTTATGGTCGATTCCTATGTGAAGTGGCGCATTATGGATTTCGAAAAATATTACCTGTCTACAAACGGTGGTATTAAGTCGAATGCAGAATCGCTATTACAACGTAAGATCAACAACGATTTACGCACAGAGTTTGGTCGTCGCACTATTAGAGAGATTGTTTCTGGTAAGCGTGATGAACTGCAAAATGATGCGTTATCCAATGCCTCAGAAAGTGCAAAAGACTTAGGTATTGAAGTTGTTGATGTGCGTGTAAAGCAAATCAATCTACCGGCTAACGTCAGTAACAGTATTTACCAGCGTATGCGTGCAGAGCGTCAAGCTGTGGCAAAAGAGCATAGAGCGCAAGGTAAAGAGCAGTCTGAAATTATTCGTGCAACGATAGATGCTAATGTGACGGTGAAGATTGCCGAAGCTGAACGTAAAGCCTTAACCATTCGAGGTGAAGGGGATGCGTTAGCAGCGAAGATATATTCTGATGCTTACAACAAAGATGCTGAGTTCTTCGGTTTTGTTCGTAGCTTAGAGGCTTATCGAGCCAGCTTCTCAGGCAAGTCCGATATTATGGTGTTAGAGCCTGATAGCGAGTTCTTCAAGTATATGAAGAGCACTGCACCTAAGAAGTAATACATTAAAAGTATTCATTTAATAGGTCCTGTTACTCAGGGCCTATTTTTTTATCTGACGATTGTTAACTTAGTTTGAAAAGTCTGGGCTAATTTATATTAGCGATGCATGCTTTATGCCGATATCACAGACAAGAAGCTTAAAATATGATCCAAATGAATTAAAATGGGTTAATAGTTGGGTCTTTTTTAGGCTTTTTTTAAAAAACACGCAATCTCCCTAACTTACTTGCGTGTTTTCACTATGATCTGCTTCTAATTTTTAGCTATAATGAGCCCCGCTTCAAACTTCGATTTTTGACCCTAGTGATGACTAAGGGTTGAAAGTCTTTGAAATATAAAAATTCCAACACCCTCTGGGAGATAAGTGGATGAGCAATGCGCCAGTCGATACCGGACGTCGCAGATTCCTGACAGCCGCAACCGCCGTAGTAGGTGGTGCTGGTGCCGTCGCTGTAGCGGTTCCTTTCATCAAGTCATGGAATCCGAGTGCCAAAGCGAAAGCTGCAGGTGCACCGGTCGAAGTAAATATCAGTAAAGTAGAGCCAGGTCAGCTGATCCGTGTTGAGTGGCGTGGAAAACCTGTATGGGTTGTCCGTCGCACAGATGCTGTGATCAATGAACTGCCAACACATGATGATAAGTTAAGAGATCCTGCTTCTGCTGAGATGCAGCAGCCTGATTATGCAACAAATCCTTTGCGCTCAATTAAGCCAGAGTATTTTATTGCTGTCGGTATTTGTACCCACCTCGGATGTTCACCTACTTATTTGCCAGATTCATTTGGTGAGCAAGTTGAAGGTGTCACTTCTGGTTTCTTCTGTCCATGTCATGGCTCTAAGTTCGATATGGCTGGTCGCGTTTTCCAAGGCGTACCAGCTCCATTGAACCTAGTTATCCCTCCACATCAATACGTTGATGATGGCACCGTGATTATCGGTGTAGATAAAGGAGTGGCGTAATGGTTAAGAATTTAATTAATTGGATTGATGCGCGTATCCCAATGACGGCGACTTATAACCGTCACGTGGGCCAATACGCTACGCCAACTAACTTTAACTTTTGGTATTTTTTCGGTTCGCTAGCGATGTTGGTATTAGTTAACCAATTACTGACAGGTATCTGGTTGACGATGAACTATGTACCAACAGCAGAAGGCGCATTTGCCTCTGTTGAATACATAATGCGTGATGTTGAATACGGTTGGTTGCTGCGTTATATGCACTCAACGGGTGCATCAGCCTTCTTCGTTGTGATCTATCTGCACATGTTCCGTGGTTTAATTTACGGTTCATATCAGAAGCCTAGAGAACTACTGTGGCTGTTCGGTATGTTAATTTTCCTCGTGTTGATGGCCGAAGCCTTTATGGGTTATTTGCTGCCATGGGGTCAAATGTCATATTGGGGCGCGCAGGTAATTATCTCTCTGTTCGGTGCAATTCCAGTTATTGGTGACGACTTAACCCTGTGGATCCGTGGTGACTACGTGATCTCTGGCGCAACGCTGAACCGTTTCTTTGCGCTGCACGTTATTGCTCTGCCGCTAGTATTAGTCGTACTCGTGTTTTTACACTTAATTGCGCTGCATGAAGTGGGTTCTAATAACCCTGACGGTATCGAAATCAAGAAGAACAAAGACGAAAATGGCTGGCCAGTTGACGGTATTCCATTCCACCCATATTACACTGTAAAAGACATCATGGGCGTCGCGGGCTTCCTGATAGTGTTCTGCTATGTGTTGTTCTTTATTCCTGAAGGCGGTGGTTACTTCCTTGAAAAGCCAAACTTTGAAGCGGCTAACTCGATGAAGACTCCTGAACACATTGCACCCGTTTGGTACTTCACTCCTTTTTACGCCATTTTACGTGCTGTGCCTGATAAATTGGGTGGCGTGATAATGATGGGTCTGTCGATTGCAGTACTGTTCGTATTGCCTTGGTTAGATCGCTGTAAAGTGAAGTCAGTTCGCTACCGTAGTACGCTACATAAGCTGAACATTGCTCAATTTGCTATATCTTTCATAGTATTGGGTTATTTAGGGGTAGTGCCTGCCACGCCGACGCTGACGATAGTTGCACAGGTGTTTACTTTCACTTACTTTGGTTTCTTTGTGGCGCTGTGGGTATACAGCAAGAATGAAAAAACTAAACCTGTTCCAGCGAGGTTGACACACTAATGAAAAAATTATTGATTGCATTAGTTACCTTGTTGCCGACGTTGGCTATGGCTGCGAGCGGACATAAAATTCATTTAGAAGATGCCAATGTTGATCTGCATGATAAAGCTTCTTTAGAGCGTGGTGTGGACCTGTTCCAACATTACTGTTCTGGTTGCCACAGCACTCAGTATCAACGTTATGAACGTGTAGCGACCGATATCGGTATCTCTGCGGATGATATGCGTAATAAGTATATGTTCACCGATGCTAAAATTGGTGAATTGATGCAAAACGCTATTCCACCTAAAGATGCTGCTAAATGGTTTGGTGCTACACCGCCAGACTTAACTTTAGTTGCTCGCGTGCGTGGTGAAGATTGGGTTTATTCCTATCTGAAAGGCTTCTATAAAGATCCAAGTCGCCCATTTGGTGTGAATAACACAGTATTCCCATCTGTTGGCATGCCACATGTACTCGAAGAGTTACAAGGCACACCAGTTAAACAAGAAGATGGCACTATTGTGGTGACTGGCGGTAAATTGAATGCGGAAGAATACGACCAAGCAGTACGTGATATCACTGGCTTCTTAGTTTATTCGGCTGAACCTGTTAAGCTAGAGCGTCAAGCTATGGGCTGGTGGGTACTCGGATTCCTATTTATATTCTTTATTGTGGCCTACCTCTTGAAGAAAGAGTATTGGAAAGATGTACACTAGGCACCAATAACGGGTAAAATGTAATATCCGCATAGTGTAAACGGGGGGCTTTGCCCCTCGTTTACTTTTGTTTTATTTCGATTCTGGAGGGTATCAATGGCTGTTGCTGCCAACAAACGCTCTATCATGACACTGTTTTCAGGTGCTGATGATCTGTATAGCCATCAAGTACGTATCGTGTTAGCTGAGAAAGGGGTTACTGTTGATGTTTTACAGGTCGACCCTAACGAAATGCCTGAGGATTTGCTCGAAGTAAATCCATATAACTCAGTGCCAACTTTGGTAGACCGTGAACTCGTTTTATACGAATCACGCATTATCATGGAATATTTGGATGAGCGTTTTCCTCATCCGCCTTTGATGCCAGTTTATCCAGTGTCTCGCGGCCAAAGCCGTTTGATGATGCATCGCATCGATACTGACTGGTATTCGCTCGTTGACCGTATCCGTAAAGGTGATCGTGTTGAAGCGGCTCGTAAAGAGTTGACTGAAAGCCTGATCGCAATTGCGCCTATCTTCGGTGAAGTGCCTTACTTCATGAGCGAAGAATTTGGTCTAGCGGATTGCTACCTTGGCCCATTGTTGTGGCGTTTACCTGTATTAGGTATTGAGCTAGATAGCCGTGTAGCTAAAGATATCAAAGCGTATATGACACGTATTTTTGAGCGTGAATCGTTTAAAGCTTCTTTAACTGAAGCCGAACGCGAAATGCGCATGGGTATGTAATGAAACCTTTGACTCCAAATCGTCCTTATTTACTAAGGGCTTACTATGATTGGTTGATGGACAACCAATTGACTCCTCACGTTGTGGTTGATGCCTTTGTTGAAGGCACTCAAGTACCGCAGCAATACGTGAAGGATGGCCAGATAGTGTTGAATATTGCTGCTGGCGCAGTGGGCAATTTGCAAATTAGCAATGAGTGTGTGGAGTTCAATGCGCGTTTCGGTGGTGTTCCCCAGCAGGTGATGTTGCCAATGGCGTCGATTGTCGCTATTTATGCCCGTGAAAACGGTGCTGGCACTGTCTTCGATATTGAAGATGCTTACCTGATGGACGATGAAGTCGATTCATCTTTATCCGTTGTTGAAACAACAGATAAAGCGTTTGAACCGACAGATGAGCCCCCTAAACGTCGCAGTCATTTAACTGTGGTTAAATAACTGTGGTGAAATGCCCAAGTCGTTTAAAAACTAAGCCAGTCTAATGACTGGCTTTTTTGTCGCTGTATTTTATCGCCGTAATTGGTTAAACCTTAAGTACAAGGTGTGATAGCATTTGCGCCCGCATTCATCCGTTAGATATGCGTTACCTTTACCCATTTAGACCAATGGATCTTGTATGTTGCTAATGATCGATAATTACGACTCTTTCACCTTTAACTTAGTGCAGTATTTTCAGCAGCTAGGGCAAGAGATAGTGGTTAAACGTAATGATGAAATTAGCCTAGCCGACATCGAGGCGCTTGCGCCGACTCATCTAGTGATTTCGCCCGGACCTTGCACACCTAATGAGGCGGGGATCTCCCTCGCGGCGATTGAGCATTTTGCCACGTGCATGCCGATCCTAGGTGTCTGTTTGGGACATCAGGCGATGGCACAGGTTTTTGGTGCCAATGTCGTGCGTGCCGAACGGGTAATGCATGGCAAGGTCAGTGCCATTGCGCACACGGGACAGCGGTTATTTAAGGGATTAAATCAGCCTTTAACCGTGACACGTTATCACTCGTTACTGGTTGATGCTGTGCCTGAAGGTTTTGTACTCGATGCTTGGTTTGACGATGCAATTCACGGCCGAGAAATCATGGCCATGAGCCATCAAGACTTACCGCTTTATGGGGTGCAATTTCATCCCGAATCAATTCTCACCGAGCAAGGTCTCGAACTGTTAGCCAATTTTTTAGCGCAACCGGCTGTGCCCGTATAATTTCCTCGCCTTAAAAACTCTCCACACTATCAATTTCTGTTACAAGATTTATCCTTCTTTTAAGCAAGTTTAGCGATTAACTATGCTATAACTGCCGAAAAACTACGCGAATAGGCGAAACCAGCAGATAAGTAGACTGGGTCATTTAGCCATTGCGATAACAATAAAAGGAAGGATAAATGAGAAGCGTAATGCGAAATTTGGGTTTTAGTGCGTTAGCGGTTGCCGTATTGGCAGGGTGCGCAGCGACATCGACTGAAACTGCAACTCCCGTAATAGCTCCGCCAGCATTCCAAGTTCCCTTAGCCCAACCGCCACAAGTTTCACAGGCGCTTACGCTTAATCAAATTATAGCAAATCCTGATTGGATGGGGATCTTTGCCAAAGAGGCTTACTGGAGCGACGATAGCCAAAGCGTGCTGTTTGCCCGCCAAGCGAGTGCTTCACCTTTGCGTTGTTATTATCAGCAAGGCATCAATGACAGTCGCGCCGTAGAGCTAGCTCTCGATAAGTTACATGCGGCAGATCAGCAGTTTGGCGTGTTTGACCGCACTAAGTCCCACAAGGCCTATCTGTATCAAGGCAACATTTTTGTTAAGCAATTAAGCACGGGTAAAATCAGCCAACTGACTCGCCAGCGCACCGCCATCGATGGTGTGCGTTATCTCAATAATGGAGATATTGCCTATTGGCAGGGCGACAATGTTTTCCAAATTCATCAAGATTCTGGCTTAGTCGAGCAACTTGCTGAAATTAAAATGGCGAAAGCACCAGAAGCGGTAAAAGAGCCGACGTCTTATATTGCAAAACAACAGCACAGATTGATTCAGTATGTAGCGCTGCAGCAAGAAAATGCTAAAGCTAAAGCGCAGTACCAAGATGAATTACAAAAAAACGATCCTACGCTCGCCGCCAGCACTTGGTATTTAGGCGATAGCGAAGTGGTGTCAGAGCTGAGTTTATCACCCGATGGCCGCTATATTTTAGTCGCTCTTACAGATAAAAATTACACAGGTAGCAGCGAACACGACATCATGCCTAATTACTTAGGTAGTGGAGGTTATATCGACCCAGTGCCAGTGCGCGCGCGCGTGGCTGAAGATACGCCACCAGGGCAACGTTTTGTTGTGCTTGATTTAAACCAACATAAAAAAGTCGATATCACAATCGAGGGCCTTACTGGTTTTGATGAAGATGTGCTAGCCAAAGTGAAAGCTGAAAATGCTAAAGCGAAAGGCGAAACTTATCAAAGCACTAAATCGCCACGTAAAATTCAGTTGATGCAGGATTGGGGCTGGACTCAGAGTGCGATTCAATGGCATGAGTCGGAAAATAAATTAGCCCTGATGCTAGAAGCAACTGATAACAAAGATCGCTGGATCGCCAGTGTCGATCTTGCTAAGGGTAAATTCATTACCGAACATCGTTTGCATGATGATGCATGGGTGAATTACGACTACAACCAATTCGGTTGGTTACCGGATACGGATACCTTGTATTACTTGTCAGAAGAGTCCGGTTATTCGCAGCTTTATATTAAAGCTCAAGGCGAAAAGCCGCGTGCGTTAACCCAAGGCAAGTTTGTGGTGAGTGATATTACGCTGTCACCGGATGCCAATTACATCTATTACAAAGCGAACCAGAGTCACCCTGGCATTTATAACGTTCACCGCGTGAATCTTGCCACAGGTAAAAATGAGCAACTAACCCAGTGGGATGGCAACTTAGATTACAGCTTAAGCCCCGATGGCACTCAGCTATTACTCAATGCTTCACGCCGTACTCAGCCAAATGAGCTTTATGTTCAACCCATTGGCGGCGAGTTAAAGCAGCTGACGTCTTATACCAGTGATGCCTTCAAAAATTACCCATGGCAAGCGCCAGAAGTGGTAGTAGTACCTTCAAATCATGGTGCTGGCAATGTGTACGCTCGAGTTTATCTGCCGCAAGGCTATGATAAGTCCCGCGCTGAGAAATATCCTGCGGTGATTTTCAATCACGGCGCAGGTTATCTGCAGAATGCCGATTATGGTTTTAGCGGTTATTTTCGCGAGTTTATGTTCCACAACCTGCTGACTCAACAAGGTTATGTTGTGATGGACATGGATTACCGTGGCTCTAAAGGTTACGGCCGAGATTGGCGCACTGCTATTTATCGCAATATGGGTCATCCAGAAGTGGAAGACTTAAAGGATGGCGTAACGTGGATGGCGACTCATACCCATGTCGATACTAAGCGTGTCGGTACTTATGGTGGCTCTTACGGTGGATTCTTAACGTTTATGTCTTTGTTTACCGCGCCGGACTTGTTCCAAGCTGGAGCTGCATTGCGTCCTGTGGCGGACTGGGCACATTATAATGCGCCTTATACCTCTAATATCTTAAATACGCCTGATGTCGATCCTATCGCCTATGAGCGCAGCTCTCCTATTGAGCATGCCCAAGGATTAACTAAACCACTGCTTATCATGAGTGGCGTAATGGACGACAACGTTTTCTTCCAAGACAGTGTGCGTATGGTACAGCGCCTCATTGAACTGGAAAAACCAACCTTTGAAATGGCGATTTATCCTGTCGAGCCCCATGGTTTCCGTCAACCTTCTAGCTGGTTAGATGAATACCGCCGCATCTATAAGTTATTTGAACAAGAACTCAAATAATTCAGTTCGATTTCTTTTAAAGGTCTCCTAGTCGAGGCCTTTTTATTGGGTAACTGACTAGGAAATATCCGATATAACTCTTTGTTTGCGTTCTGCGACTTTGCATTATTGCTAAGATTAAGTGTATGTGCTGAAATTGTAATGATTTTGAGAGTTTGATTGTGTTGACGTCACTCGGGCATTAGCGATATAGGAAAGATTTATAGTGGCGATTTCGGTTGCGGGCGGTGTAAGACCCGGCAAAATTATAGAGATAGAACATAGACTCTATCAACAATTGATCCTCGGAAAGCAAAAAGCGAGCCCGACTCTTTTGGATGAACTCGACCTTGAATTAGAGGCCGATGCAAATAAGTTAGATGTTGAACGCGAAGCGATTTTGGTGCGTTTGATGAAACAAATTAAAGCTAAAGAAGTGTTTGAAGCCGTATCGAGCCAGTTGCATGAAACTGTCATTAACGCCATCGAGCATCAACTCGCGTCCCCTGAATCTGTTCTGGCTAAGTCAGATATCAATGAGTCGCAAATCCTCTTGCTGGAATTATTGCTGGCAAAAAATCTCGATGCAACGCGATTAAGACCACTGATCAGTAACTTAAGTTGGTTGTGCCGCGACTTAACCAACATGGTCAACAGCCCATCTTTTCGCGCTCGCCGGTCTCAGAGCTCAGATGTGCGGGTCACTGATATCAAATTAGTGATGAATTACATCGGTATCGAAAACCTTCGCACTATTATCCCTTACTTCTGTTTGCGAAATTGGCTTCCTAGTGGCAATGCTAAGTTGTTATGGACTACCCGTAAATTATGGCGCTACAGCATAGTCAGTGGTATAGCGGCAAATGCTTTAGCTCAGCTTCATAATACTGACTCAGCCTTGGTTTATAGTAGTGCCTTACTTAATCAGTTAGGCACATCCGTTGTATTGAGTTTAAGTGCCCGTTTATTCGACCAAACATGGGGATCTTGGATAAGAGAAGCCAGTAGCAGCCGTGATAAGGAAGTGTATGATGCGGTGATTGCCACTGAGTTTCCTGCTAAGGCCGTATTTGAACAAGTGCTAAGCCATGGTCTTAAACTTAATTGGCAATTATTAGAGTTACTTAAGTTTGAAGCGAGTCCCTTAACTCGGTTGTTAAAGGAGTTAGACCAAACCTTAAGCTATCGAGAATTGTCGCCTCAGTCGGCATTAGTCGCGCGGGCAAACTGTTATGCTAAGGTGGTATTGCTCGAAGAAATGCGTCAAATCGATCCCCAAGAAAAGCGCTTAATGTTTGATTATTATGAGTTAAATGAGCAAGAAGTACTGCGCTTAAAAGCACAAAACTATAGGAAGTTAGATCTGCTGTAATCCTCGGTCTGCTACGTAGCGCCATGATTGCGGCGTTTAAGTAGAGGAAGGGATATGCCAAGCTGGCAAGCATCTGTACTAAATACCATTTTATCCTATGTCGCTAGGCCATCCATCAGTCGTGGACAGGCCAAAATGCCCTTAGCGCAAGTGCGTGAAAAGTTGCTTGAGCTTGATAGACGTTGGCTCCCTTGGCCGGATAAGTTAGTCAGCGCTACCATCCCCTTACAACACTCAAACTTGTTACATTATGTGCTTCTCAACGAACCTCCTCGCCTTGGAAGTCTGTTTTATATCCGTGGGGGAGGCTTCTGCTTTAAAACGCCCCGTGCCCATGCAAGATTAATCGCAGATATCTGCCAGCGTTGTCAATTAGATGCTTATATTCCTGATTATCGTCTCGCACCTGAGTATCCTTTCCCCGCGCCATTTGATGATGTACTTGAAGCCTATAGACGGTTAATTGAGCTGAAAGGCACGGAGAATTTGATCCTCATGGGTGACTCGGCGGGCGGCAATTTAGCACTGAGTTTGTTGCTGGAATTAAAACGTTTAGCCCTGCCTTTACCGACCGCCTGTATCTTGCTATCGCCCGCGTTAGACTTAGCACTTACGGGGGATACTGAGTTGATACTCGCAGCCGACGATCCCTTCTTCACCATAGAGGCATTGCTGCGCTTACGTGGCGCTTATCTTGCTGGGGCCGATCCTATGTCGGCAAAAGTTTCCCCCTTACAAGGGAACTTGGCAGATCTGCCGCCCATCTTAGTGATTGCGGGTACGCGGGAGTTATTATTACAGGATTCTGAACGTTTAGTCGCCCAAATAAAAGCCTGTGGTGGTGAGATAACGGGCTGCTTTTACCCTAACATGCCCCATGTGTTTCCTCTGTTCAATTTATTACCCGAAGCCCTTGAAGTGAGGTCGAAAATTGGCCATTTTGTACTTTCACACTTGATTCGTTAAAATGGTGTAGTTATTCACATTCAGTGAATAGCTAGCAAAATGAGGGGAAAATAACTTTTTTTCTGACTAATTATGCTGCAAGCCATGGGCTTAACCGCTTGTATAGTTCTTAAACTGCAATCTTTATGCACTTTGGATGGAAGTGCGTGGATTGATGTTTGTGAAAAACTGGTATTTTGATCACATTTTCGCTAATAATGGTTATTAATAGACACAAGCAATCCCAGTATCACTAACTCTAGATAAAGATACCTATGGGACTCTGACGGTGCAAGGCGCCGTTACACAAACACAAAGGACGAAGAAGAATGAGCGTTGATATGAAGTTGGACCGTGCCCAGTTTGACGCAGTGATGGTGCCTAATTATGCGCCTGCTGCCGTGATCCCTGTTCGTGGCGAAGGAAGCCGAGTTTGGGACCAAGAGGGCAACGAGTTTATCGATTTTGCTGGCGGTATTGCGGTAAATTGCTTAGGTCACTGTCATCCAGCCCTTGTGAATGCCCTTAAGACACAAGGTGAAAAATTATGGCATCTGTCAAACGTAATGACGAATGAGCCTGCCTTGGCATTAGCGACTAAATTAGTTAATAGCACGTTTGCCGACAAAGTGTATTTTGCCAACTCTGGCGCCGAAGCCAACGAAGCCGCATTAAAACTTGCCCGTCGTTATGCTTTAGAAAAACATGGCGTTGAGAAAGATGAAATCATAGCGTTCGATAAAGCTTTCCACGGCCGTACGTTCTTCACAGTCAGTGTCGGTGGACAAGCTGCCTATTCCGATGGTTTTGGTCCTAAGCCGCAGAGTATTACTCACCTGCCATTTAACGATGTTGCCTCCTTAGAAGCAGCAGTAACGGATAAGACTTGCGCCATCATGCTTGAGCCGCTGCAAGGCGAGGGCGGTATTATCGATGCCGATCCTGCATTCTTGAAAGCCGTGCGTGAATTGGCTAATAAGCACAATGCACTAGTGATTTTTGATGAAGTCCAAACGGGTGTGGGCCGTACTGGTGAACTTTACGCTTACATGGGTACTGAAATCGTGCCTGACATCTTAACCACAGCTAAAGCGCTCGGTGGTGGTTTCCCTATCGCAGCTATGCTGACAACGGCTGAGATTGCCGAGCATTTAAAAGTGGGCACTCATGGTTCTACCTACGGTGGTAACCCATTAGCCTGCGCTATCGGTAATGCTGTGTTAGATGTAGTGAACACACCTGAAGTGTTAGATGGCGTAAAACATCGCGAGCAGTTATTGCGTGATGGTTTGAACAAAATCAATGAAAAATATCATGTTTTTTCAGAAGTACGCGGTAAAGGTTTACTCTTAGGGGCCGTTCTTAATGAACAATACCAAGGTCGTTCACGCGACTTTTTGGTGGCCTCTGTCGCTGAAGGCTTAATGAGCCTGATGGCGGGTGCTAACGTGGTGCGTTTTGCTCCTTCTCTGGTGATCCCTGAGGCAGATATTGCTGAAGGTCTAGCTCGTTTTGAACGTGCTGTGGCGAGCATAGCTGCCGCCTAAATGACCAAAGGAGTGCTGAATTTATTCGCACTCCTTTTTTGTCAGGGAATACTTACCTGCATCACTGCCTGTCTTTTTGAAGAGAGGTGCCCTGATGCACGGTAAGCCAAAGTGAGGAGACACTAAGATGTTAATCATACGTCCTATTCAGGCTGGTGATTTTGAGGCCTTATATCAAATTGCCGAAGAGTCTGGTCATGGTTTTACGTCATTACCTGTGAATGCGGATCTGCTCAGACATAAAATTGCTCGAGCAGAAGCCTCATTCGTCAAAGCCGTAGAGACTCCCTTCGATGAAGGTTATCTAATGGTGCTGGAAGATACCGATACCCGTGAAGTGGTGGGAACGTGCGCCATCGAAGCGGCGGTGGGAATGGAAGATGCGTTCTACCATTATCGACTCGGTACCGAAGTCTATCATTCTGAGCAAATTGACGTGCGTAACGAGGTCGAAACACTCACCCTTTGCCATGACTACACTGGCGCTGCTGAGATGTGTACGCTGTTTTTGCGTGAAGCATATCGCAAGGGCAACAATGGCCGCATGTTATCCCGCAGTCGCTTTCTGTTTTTAGCTCAACATGCGAAGCGTTTTGGCGAAACTGTGATTGCCGAAATGCGCGGTGTAAGCGACGCCGAGGGGTATTCACCTTTTTATGGTTGGTTGCAAAAACACTTTTTGGGCATAGATTTTATTCAGGCGGATTATCTTTCTGGCTTAGGTAAAAAGGCATTTATGGCCGAAATGATGCCACGAAATCCTGTCTACGTTTGTCTGTTGCCGGAAGAAGCGCAGAAAGTGATTGGCGAAGTGCATACCAATACCCGTCCCGCATTAAGTTTGCTGCAGGCCGAAGGCTTTCGATGCCGCGGTTATGTGGATATTTTTGATGGTGGTCCAACAGTTGAGTGTCGTTTATCGGACATTCGCGGCGTGCGTGAAAGTCGTTTATTGACCGTCGATATTGGTGACATGGTCGAAGCCGACACTCAATTTATTATCTCAAATACCCAATTAGCCAATTACCGAGCGACGTCTGCTGCACTGGCCGTGGACGACAAATCCGAACATATCATCATTAGCCCTGAGCTGGCAGCGGGTTTGCTACTCGCAAAAGGCGATCAAATCCGTATTTTGGCAATGTAGGAATAACCAATGACACATTATATTCAAGGCCAGTGGCATGCTGGCAAAGGTCATGACGTGACCTCAATTAACCCTGCCAATGCACAATCTATTTGGACCGGTAAAACGGCCACTGCAGAACAAGTTAATGCCGCCGTTGATGCCGCGCGCGCCGCACAGTTTGATTGGTTTATGTTAGGTTTCGATGCGCGTTTAGCCATAGTTGAAGCGTATCGCACCCAACTCGAAGCCAATAAAGCGGAACTGGCTGAAACGATTGCCCAAGAAACGGGTAAACCTCAGTGGGAAACCGCGACTGAAGTCGGTGCCATGATAGGCAAAATTGCTTTATCGGCTGCGGCTTACAATAAACGTACGGGCACAGAAGCCAACGATACGCCAGCAGGACGTGCGGTTATCCGCCATAAGCCCCACGGTGTTGTGGCTGTGTTCGGTCCTTACAACTTCCCTGGTCATTTGCCGAACGGCCACATAGTGCCTGCGCTGTTGGCTGGGAATACCGTGATTTTCAAACCTTCAGAGCTCACGCCTAAAGTCGCCGAGTTGATGGTCAGCCTATGGGATAAAGCAGGTCTGCCTGCTGGCGTGCTCAACTTAGTCCAAGGTGAGGTGGATACGGGTAAAGCGCTGGCTTCACACCCACAGCTCGATGGTCTGTTCTTTACTGGTAGCTCACGCACAGGTCATTTTTTACATCAACAATATGCGGGTCATCCGGGCAAAATTTTAGCACTTGAGATGGGGGGGAATAACCCACTGATCATTAAAGGTGTGCAGGATATTAAGGCCGCAGTGCACGATATTTTGCAGTCGGCTTATATCTCATCGGGTCAACGTTGCACTTGTGCCCGCCGTTTATATGTCGAGCAAGGCGAGCAGGGCGATGCGCTGATTGCCATGTTAGTCGATGCGGTTAAACAGATTAAAGTCGGTCCTTGGAACGCGCAGCCACAACCTTTTATGGGCTCAATGATTTCTGAAACTGCCGCTAAGGGTATGGTTGCGGCGCAGGCGAATCTGTTGAACTTAGGCGGCGTGTCTTTGGTCGAGTTGACCCATCTAGAAGCGGGTACAGGCATAGTGTCTCCTGGCCTTATCGATGTGACAGCGATCGATGTCTTGCCGGACGAAGAATACTTCGGACCTCTGCTACAGCTGGTGCGTTATAGTGATTTCGATCAAGCGATCAAATTGGCTAACCAAACGCGTTACGGCTTGTCTGCGGGATTACTTGCCGATAGCCGTGAAGATTATGATTATTTCCTCGCGCGTATTCGTGCAGGGATTGTTAACTGGAACAAACAAATCACTGGCGCATCGGGCGCGGCACCTTTTGGTGGTGTTGGGGCTTCGGGTAACCACAGAGCGAGTGCTTTCTATGCCGCCGATTACTGTGCTTATCCAGTCGCTTCTGTCGAGGCTGATGCCGTGAGTTTACCCGCGACATTAAGCCCAGGTTTGAGCTTGTAAGCGGGTAGAGATTTGACTTTTATGTGGTAAAGAATATGTGGGCAAGAGGAGGAAGGACTAATGTTCTTCCTTTTTAATAACAAGCAGTAACGTTACTTGAGTTTCTACTGTGGGTATGTGTGACGCTGCAACAGTGGCATTTAGGTCGTTACATTTAGTGTTCGCGGCAAAATAACAGCAATAACCGCAGCACAATAAAAGGAGTTTTTATGCATACCGACATCAACGCGTTATTTGCCGCCCTGTGGCAAGACTATATTCAAATGACCCCTTCTGCGGCAAAAGTGCACGCGTTGTTGGGTCATGGTAAGCCGATCATCAACGACCATATTGCCCTGCGTACTTTCAATATCGCTAAGGTGAATTTGGACGTGCTAGCTAAGCATTTCACTTCGTTAGGTTATGTACCTTGCGGTGATTATAAGTTTGAACAGAAAAAACTGATCGCTAAGCATTTTGAACATCCAGATTCGACTCAGCCTAAAGTGTTTATCTCTGAGCTGTTGGTTGAAGAATTTAGCCCTGCGTTGCAAAAAACTATTCAAGGCTTAATCGCCCAAGTGGATGCTGCAGCGACAACGGCGGACAACTTTATTTACTCAGGCCGTCATTGGTCTTTAGATGCTAAAACCTATCAGGACTTATTAACTGAGAGTGAATATGCAGCTTGGGTAGCGGCTTTTGGTTATCGCGCTAACCATTTCACTGTGTCTATCAATCACCTCGATGGTTTTGAGACTTTAGAGTCAGTGAATGAAGCTCTGAAGCAAGCGGGCTTTGTGCTCAATAGTTCAGGTGGCGAGATCAAAGGTTCGCCAGAAGTCTTGTTAGAACAGTCTTCGACTATGGCTGATAAGATTGGTGTTGAATTTACTGACGCGACAGTGGAAATCCCAAGCTGTTTTTATGAGTTTGCGCTACGTTATCCTATGGCTAATGGCGAGCTCTACACAGGCTTTGTGGCGGCATCTGCCGATAAGATTTTTGAAAGCACCAATGTGAATAAAGCCTAACGTCCTCAAATTGCTTTCTGCATAAAAAAAACGCCATCAATTCGATGGCGTTTTTTATGGATATTTCAAACAAGGTATTTAATACGATTGGTATAACCTGGGGCTAGCTAAATGTCAGCTCGATCCTCAATCCACCTAAGCGAGTGCTGTGATTAAACTGCAGCTCAATCTCGTATTGCTCGGCAATTTCTTTCACTATTGATAATCCTAAACCGTGACCCATCACAGACTCATCAAGCCTTGTTCCTCTTTGTGTGAGCTTATCTAGCTCATCATCAGCAACCCCTGGACCATCATCATCAATACAAAGGCAGAGACGCTCTTGTTGACGCGATAGCTGAATGCTGACTCGGCTCTGGGCCCATTTAAAGGCGTTGTCTAGCAGGTTGCCTAAGAGCTCCATGCCATCTTCCCTGTGAATAGGCAGTCTGAGAATATTGGGATCGAGTTCGAAATCACATTCAATGGACTTGTTGCGGTGAACCTTATTTAGCGTGTTGGCTAGGCTATGTAAATCCCTAGGGATCACCAATTGCGCAGCGGGGAGCATGTCGCCAGTGATCCTCGCCGCAGCCAGTTTACGCTCGACCATCTTGTGAATCGAATCAAGTTGCTGCTGCAGGGCAATGGCAGTTTCAGGATCTTTGAGGCCAAGAGCTTCAACCTGTTGCTGCATCACGGCAAGTGGCGTTTTGAGCCCATGGCTCAAATTACCTAAGTTATTGCGGCTACGTTCAATTTGCTTGGCTGTGTACTCAAGTAGTTCATTATAGGTTTTTGCTAATGGTTGTACTTCGGGAGGAATATTATTGAGCTCCAGCGCGTTAATTTCCCCTTGTCTTAGCCGAGAAAGTGCGTGCTGTATGTGCTTAACTGGCTTAAATGATTGACGTAGGATCAAGAATATCCCCGCGATCATAGCAACTAACATCGCCAGATTGACACCAAGCTTAGTGCCATAAACCTCGCTAAACACGCGTCTACCGATACTCAAATCTTGCGCAACGGTTAAGGTAGCGCTGACATTGGCACTGCTGGAATTTAACCCTAATGATAACAACTGCATATCGTTATTTTTTGGCCCTTTAGCTTGCCAGACGCGGGTTTGATTCGGTGCTAGTGGCTCGATATCTAACTGCATATCCCACAGGGAGCGTGAGCGAATCACTTCATTTGGCAGGTTAAGCTGAAAATAACGGCCTGAATAGGCGGGCTTGTAGAAACTGGAAAGCTGGCTTTGATCTATGCTGATCTCCCCATCATGGATATGGGTTGCCAGCATGATATGTTCGAGATCTTCTTCTAAGCGATTGATAATAGAGTCGTGGAAGGCCTGACGTAGCATGGACTCAAACAGTATCAGTCCAATTACAGTACCTAACACGAGTAAGCCAGTTAACCATAAACTGAGCTTAGTGCGGATCGAGATCATTCAATAATGCCGTGGAAGATGTAACCTTGGCCGCGACGGGTTTCGATCGTGGTTTTACCCAGTTTCTTGCGTAGATGGGTGACATAAACCTCGACCACATTGCTCTCTTTTTCATCGTCAAACTGATAGAGCTTATCAGTTAGCTGCGTCTTAGATAGCAGCTTCTTAGGTGACATGAGGAAGATTTTTAACAGCCTGAATTCCATTGCTGTGAGTTCATACAGTTGCTCGGCCACTTTTACCGTTTGTTCTGCTTCATCTAAAACCACGCCACCATAACTCAATTGTTTACTTGAGGTGTTTAGACGACCATGTGCACGGTGGATTAAAGCTTGGATTCGGGCCAATAATTCCTGTGCGTGGAAAGGTTTACCTAAGTAATCGTCGGCGCCAGCATTAAAACCTTCTACTTTTTCATGCCATTGGCTGCGGGCCGTCAGCATGATAACTGGAGTGCTGATCCCTTGATTTCGCCAGCCTTCGAGCAGTTCGAGGCCGTTGCCATCGGGCAAACCTATGTCTAAGATTACGCAATCGTATTGGGTTTCTTTGATCAGATAATCGGCTTCAAGCGCTTTGTCTGTAATATCGGTTACATAGCCAGCGAGTTTGAGTTGTTTCTCCAGCTCGGTGACTAGCATTGGGTTATCTTCAACGAGTAACAGTTTCATGTTTTCGACATTCGCTCGGTAGTGCTATTGATTGATCGGCTTGACCATTAGTTGCATCAATACTGAGATTAACGATTTGGCCACGCTGAACTTTGATTTGCAAATCATAGCGCCATTTATGATCTTCTTGATAGAGATGAGCATCAATTAGTTCACCTTGGCAAAATTGGTTCACTACGGCGAGTGTACCGTTTAAGGACAATATTTGCCCAGAGTTAACTAACGCCTTGGCTTGATAATGTTCTAATTCAATAGGTTCGGCATGCAAGATTATTGGATGCACCAGCGTGAATAGGCTGAAAAAACAGATTAAAAACAGCCGTTTCATTTGAGCTCCCCAATAAAAAATGGCCTAGAATTTATTCTAGGCCACTTTAATAAGGCAGGCTTAAATCAAGCTGAAGACTAACTTAACGGGTACCGTATACCACGATTGTCTTACCATGAGCTTGGATCAAATTCTGTTCTTCTAACATCTTCAAGATACGACCCACAGTTTCCCGTGAACAGCCAACAATTTGACCTATTTCTTGACGAGTGATCTTAATCTGCATGCCATCAGGGTGTGTCATAGCATCAGGTTGTTTAGCCAGATGCAATAGAGTTTGAGCAATACGGCCTGCAACGTCTAAAAATGCAAGGTTACCCACTTTCTGGCTGGTACTTTGTAGGCGATAGGCCATTTGTGCAGACAGCTTCATCAGAATTTCAGGGTTAACTTGAATTAACTGTCTGAATTTCTTATATGAAATCTCAGCGATTTCACAAGCTTGCTTAGCACGAACCCAAGCGGTACGTTCGGCTTGTTCTTCAAACAAACCTAGTTCACCGATAAAGTCACCTTGATTCAGATAAGAAAGGATCATCTCCTTACCTTCTTCATCTTTAATCAATACCGCTACAGAACCTTTTACTATGTAATAAAGGGTATCTGAGTCTTCACCAGCATGGATAAGAGTGCTCTTTGCAGGGTACTTATGAATGTGACAGTGTGATAAAAACCATTCCAAAGTTGGATCAGGTTTTGGCTTACCAATCAGAGCCATGTTGGTGTTCCTCGATTGATTAAAACGAAAGTAAGAGTATTCTAAATAAGCATTTTACGTCAATTAAACTCACAAAAACTTGATGGAAGTCTTAGTTTAGAATAAGTGAATAAATGCAATTAACCATCTAAAATTAGAGCTTATTTTGCTACTTTAGTGATTTAAGTCAACTAAATCGATATGAAACTCGCTGGATTCACTTAACTCTGTCGAGTTAATCACATCTTACCAGTCTATTTCAGCAGTTTTATTATAGATTATGAATAAAATATGCCACTAAATTACACAATAACATGTTTCACTTTTTAAATTTGACATTCCATTTGGCTTAGCTTCCCCCATTATCCTGAGGTTTGTGTGTATTTAGGCTCGACTTATGGGGTTAATTCTGGCTAACTTTGAGGGCAGTTGTTTTTAAGAGAGGTAAGCAAGTGAAATACAGATTATGGGTTTTAGGTGCAGGTTTAAGCTTAACAATAGGGCTGAGCTCTGCGGCGCACGCATTTTCTATCCCGCAGCCAGCAGCTGAACTTGCGGCCAGTAAGTTTGTGCATATTCAAGTGACGGCAGAGCAAGGTGATGCCGATGCCCAATTTTTGCTGGGATTAATGTATCTCTCCGGACGTTTTGTGTCGCAAGAAGTGCCGACTGGATTGCACTGGATTTCACTTGCCGCCGAACAACAACATGAAAAAGCGCAGCAAACCTTAGCGGATCTGTCATTTGAAGGCCAATTGATCAAGCGTGACTTGTCAGTCGCTGAGCATTGGTATAAAGCGTTGAGTGAGCAGGGTAGTCGTTGGGCTCAATTCCGTTTAGGCTTTATTTATGCGTCTGGCGGTGACGGTGTGCAGCGCAACTGCGGTAAAGCGGTCGAGCAATTTTCCCAAGTGGGTGATGATGTTGCTTTGGGCAATGTGGCGTGGATTTTAGCAACTTGTCCCGAAGCAGAATATCGTGATGGCAATAAAGCGGTCGAGTTGTCCTTAAAATTACTCAAAGTGAATGAAAACGATCCTACAAATCTTGATAATTTAGCCGCGGCTTATGCGGAGTTAGGCGATTTTGGTGCTGCTATTTCGACGCAGCAGAAAGCGATCGAAGCGTTGAAAATGAATGCTGAAATGACTAAGACTGATGAGTTTATGCTGCGGTTACAAACCTACGAGCAAAAGCGTGCCTATCGCGAAACCTTACGTTTACTCGAATAGGGCTTTCTTCATCATAGCTCTCTTAGTTAACTGCTATTTTTATTCTAGTATTGATTAATGGATTGATTCATAAATTGAAAAATAAAGCCTGAGTGGATACTCGGGCTTTTTGTTTTTGATTTAAGGCTCACCGAGCGCCCAAGAATCTAGGATGTGATATTCGACACCCGTGCTTGTGCTTTTTGAATGGTATAAATGCAAATTATCTGGCGTTAACGTCAGCATATTCATACCTTTGAGTTGCAATAAAGCCGACTCATCTAGTGTCCATTGTTTTGCTTTTCTAAATAAACTGATGTGCGGGCAAAAGTTGTGCTCATTCCGATGCAATTGCAGTCGGTCAGCAATTTCTTGCGTCTGTTTAGCGAATTGCGCTAACGGAGGCTCAATATCATCGCCTTTCAAGCAACATACTTGCGCATTGGGCCATACATCGAGCTGGTTAAGCCGAACGCTAAATCTTGGCTTCACTAAGCGGTCAACCGCATCAAGGAGGGCGATTTTTTGCTCGTTGTTAGCTTGACCCATAAAGCAGAGCGTTAAATGCAGATTGCTGACACTCACCGCTTTCGCCTCAGGATTAAGATGGCATATCAATTGCTGCTGCAATTCACTTAGATATACCCTTTGACTATCTGTGGGAGCGAAGCCGAGGAATAGCCTTTGTTGCATCGGTTTATCATCCTTTTGGAGTGCTTAATATGGATTATCTCAGCGAACACTTTGACGTTAACCGCATTTGAGCGTTAATCTAGCTGTTGAATTTATCAGCTAATTTGTGACTCAAGCAGACGTTTAATTCACTGTGAGCCTATACTTAATACACGTCGATAATACCTTAAATGGATTTTTAGGTAAGGAAGAGACTTTTCATGTCAGTAGGTTTAGCTAATCCACTCCAACAGGCTTTGGTCAGTATTTTTAGTGAATCCCCGCTAGAAACCTTAGAGCAGAATGTTGACAGAGCGCTTGAGACTATTACTTTGCAACTGCATTGTGACGGGGTATTTGTATTAACCGGAAGCCAGTCACTGGATCGTTTACGCACGCGTAATCTGTATTTAAAACCTCAATTTGCCCAAGGCCAACAAACCCGAGTCTGGCCCTTGGCACGAATGCCATTTTTTCGCTCTCTTGTCCGTACTCCGCGTCTATTAAATCTGGCTGATGTGAATACCTTGCCTGCCGATGCTCAGGCTGAGCGAGCTTTATTAAGGGATTGGGACGTCAAGAGTCTATTAGTATTGCCGCCAGTCGTGTTTGGCGAAACTCGTATTGCCTTGGGGGCTGTCAATTGCTCAGAATGTTGTGAATGGAGCGAAGAGTTTATAAGTGAGTTTAATCATGCCGCTGTGATGATTGGCTCTGCGATGGAATTGACGCGTATTGCTTTGAGCATGCTTGCCAGTGAACATAAATACTGTGAAGTATTCAACCAGTTGCCCTTAGCTTGCGCCTTGTTAGATAAGCATGATCAATTGACTATGCTGAATAAAGTCGCTCTGCAAACCCTGCCAATTCAACATGGCTATGATTTATTCGACATGGTGCGTGAGGAAGAACACGCCATGCTAACCGATACCTTACATGTGGTACGAGAAGGTGTGCTCGGCCAAGCTTGGTGTGAGTTACCTTTAAAATCAATTCATCAATTAACTTGGTTAAAACTGAGTTTTAGCCAGATTAGCGGCGATAAAGATACTTTAGTCATGATTGCCGAAGATGTCAGTGAAAAGTACCGCTTAGCCGATGAGTTATCCTTCCATGCCAATTATGATGCACTTACGGGGTTACCTAATCGGTTGCATTTCGAAGCCCTATTAGAAAACCTACTACATGCCCATGACGATATGCCTATTTGCGTGGCGTTTCTCGATTTAGACCAATTCCAAGTCATTAACAATATCAGTGGCCACCAGGCGGGCGATAAGCTGCTTTGCCAAGTCGCATTACGTTTGAAACAGCTCGTACGTAAAGGCGATATTGTTGCCCGTTTAGGGGGCGATGAGTTTGGTATCCTGATGCATTACTGCAATGTGGACTCTGCGAAACAGATTGCTAAGCGGATTTGTACCCAGTTAGCAAATCATGAGTTTATTTGGGAAAGTCGTAGTCACAATGTCAGTGTCAGTATGGGGATTGCTAGGCTAGATAAAAAATCCGCCGATATTTATACCGTCATGAGTCAAGCTGACGCTGCTTGTCGATTGGCGAAGGATCAAGGTCGTAATGGCTGGCATTTATACAGTGCGAGCGATCCTAAAATGAACCGTCTCTACACCGAGATGATGGCCTCTGTTGATATCGTCGGCGCACTCGCGTTAAACCAATTCGAGCTTTATTTTCAAAGCATAGTGCCGTTAAACCGCGAGGAAACTGGCTTACATTTAGAGATCCTACTGCGTATGGTGCAGACTAACGGCACTATAGTGTCTCCTGCTATCTTCTTACCCGCCGCCGAGCGATACAACTTGGCTTCTAAGGTTGATCTTTGGGTGATCGATAATTTGCTCAAGTGGGGTGGTAGTCATTTAGATATTTGGCAGCAATTGGATCTTGTGTCTGTGAATCTGTCGGCAACCTCTTTGGGCGATCATGAGTTTATGAATTGGCTAGAAATGCGTTTGATGGCCGAACCTGAGCTGGTGGATAAGCTTTGCATCGAGATCACAGAAACCGCGGCTGTGAGTCAGCTTGATCAAGCGACAAAGTTACTCGAGATACTGCGTCCGCTCAATTGTAAATTAGCCCTCGATGACTTTGGCGCAGGCTTTTCTAGCTTTGCTTACCTTAAGCGCCTCAATGTGGATTTTGTAAAGGTTGATGGCCAATTTGTCGTCAATATTTGCGAAGACTCTGCGGATCAGGCGATCGTAAAATCCATCTGCCAACTTGGTCAAGATATGGGGTTTGATGTGGTTGCTGAATTTGTCGAATCCCAAGAAATAGGGTGGAAATTGCAAGCCTTAGGCGTCGACTATGCTCAAGGTTACGCCATCAATAAACCGATACGCTTAGCTGAACTACAGTCAGGGCTCAGTCAACCTTGGCTCGAAAAGCGTGAGATTTTTGCGCCCTATCCACAGCTGTAATCTTGGGCATGGCAGCTTTGAGCTGTTACTTATGTCAGCACTGACTTGATAATGTTTGCTGCGAAATGGTACTCAAAGCCGATTGTTAGTACACTGACGCCCTGTGTTGGCCGCTGATGTCTTTTTCTTGAACTCTCTACCTATTCATAGCTTATTAGCACCGCTGCGCGCGGCTTTTTCTCGTCACGCCCAAGTGATCCTCGAGGCACCGACAGGTGCGGGTAAATCAACGGCGTTACCTTTGGCTATGTTGGATTGGCCTGAAATCAGCGGACGCATTTTAATGCTCGAACCGCGGCGTGTCGCGGCGCGTAGTGTGGCGCACTATATTGCCAGCTGTCGCCAGCAAAAGGTGGGGCAAGAAGTCGGCTATCGCGTCCGCGGTGAAGCTAAAATCAGCGCTAATACCCGTTTAGAAATTGTCACCGAAGGCATACTGACGCGAATGATCCAACAAGATCCCGAGTTAACTGGGATTGGAATGATCATCTTCGATGAAATTCATGAACGTCACCTCACCACTGATTTAGGTCTTGCCCTAGCGCTCGAAGTGCAAGCTTCGCTGCGGGACGATTTAAAGATATTAGCTATGTCAGCGACTCTATCAGGTCTTGCCTTAGCTGAACTCATGCCAGAAGCGGTGACCTTGCACAGCGAAGGCCGGAGTTTTCCTGTCGACATCGAATATCGCCCTGTGCCAACTCAGCTGCATTGGATCGATCACCTCGGCCGCTGCGTGCTCGAACTGGTCTCGGCCAGCAGCTGTGCCGGTGTTGATAAAACGGCTGCCAATAATGCCGTGCTCGTGTTTTTACCCGGTAAAGGGGAGATCTTACGATTACAGCAGTTTTTGCGTGAGCGCTTAGCGGACGATGCCTTTTTGATTTGCCCTCTTTATGGTGAACTTTCAGGTGCCGAGCAAGATAGCGCGATCGCTGCAACTATAGATGGCAGGCGCAAAATCGTGCTAGCGACTAACGTGGCGGAATCGAGTTTAACTATTGAAGACATAGGGTTTGTCATCGACAGTGGCTATAAACGACAAGCGAGTTTTAACCCTAAAACCGGTGTCACCCGCTTAGGTTTGAAACGTATTAGCCAAGCCTCCGCAACCCAGCGCAGTGGCCGCGCCGGACGTTTATCAGCGGGTGTGTGTGTTCGCCTGTGGAGCCAAGAAGAACATGGCCGCATGCTCAGGGCCGATGAACCCGAGATCAGCCAAGCGGATCTGGTGGCTATGGCCCACGATTGTGCTTACTGGGGCGCAAAATCCTTTAGCGACTTGATGTTATTAACGCCGCCACCAAGTGTGCATGAGGCGCTGGCGTGGAAACTGTTACAAGATTTAGGCATGGTCGATGCTCAAAATAAACTCACTCCCCACGGTAAAGCGGCCTACGAGCTAGGGTGTCACCCAAGGCTTGCACATATGTTATTGGGCGCAAAAAGTTTGGGCGCAAACAATGGGGGAGTCAATAATGCTAACGAACAAGCAACGCAATTGGGCAGTTTGGCCTGCTTGTTGTCGGGGGTTTTAGAGGCGCGCGGTTTGCCTAAAAAGGGCGCCGATATCATGAATTACCTGCACTTTGCCTGTCATGGACAAGCTGGGCAACAGGCAAAACAGTGGCAGAAAAAGCTAGGATTAGCAGCGGATTTGTCTAAGATAGCGACCCATGCACACCACTGTGATGTGGGGTTATTATTAGCACTTGCTTATCCGGATCGTATCGCTAAAGCCCGCGGTGTTGAGGGCTACCAATTAGCCAATGGTACTGGCGTCGTGCTCGCAGCCGATGATGCATTGGCGCAAACGCCGTGGATGGTGGTGGCGGATTTTCAAGAAACTGAAGGCAGAAACGCTGGGCGGATTTACTTAGCGGGTCAGCTTCAGCCAAGCTTGTTCGACGGCGAGCTAAAAGGTTTGCTGGACATTCATGAGATTTGTGGCTGGGATGAAGCTAAAGGTCGAGTGATTGCGCAGCGCCAATACAAGGTCGGACAAATTTTAGTAAAAACCGAGACGATTGCTAAGCCTGAACGTAAGCAAATTGTCGCGGCTTTACTGGGCTATATTCGCCAGCAAGGATTACAAATCCTTAATTGGAACGCTAACTTAGAACAGTTTCAACACAGGCTCAAACTGGCAACTGAGTTTGACGCGTGCAGTGACTGGCCCAAGGTTGATGATGAAGCATTATTAGCGAGCCTAGAAACTTGGCTGGCGCCTTACCTCGAAAATGTGAATAATCTGCCGCAATTAGTTAAGCTTGATTGCTTTGGTTTTGTGGCAAACTGTTTGAGCTGGCAGCAGAAACAGCGACTTGACGAGTTATTGCCAACTTCCTGGCCGTTAGTGACTGGTACCTCTGCGCCAATAGTATACGACGAGTCTGGGCGTGCGCTGCTGCGTGTGCGTCTGCAAGAAACCTTTGGCATGGCGCAGAGTCCTATGTTGGCGCAGGGCAAACTAAAGGTGACGATGGAATTACTCTCTCCGGCCCAGCGTCCATTAGCCTTGACGGCAGATTTAGCCAGCTTTTGGCAGGGACCTTATGTGGAAGTTAAGAAGGAAATGCGCGGTCGATATCCAAAACATCTGTGGCCAGACGATCCTGTGAATACACTGCCGACAAAATTTACCAAGAAGAAAACCTTGGGTTTAGCTCAGCCCTAGCACCACGCCGCTGGTTTTATAACATTTTGTTATGAAACACTTTGATTCGCACCACGTTAGCTTTGTGCCTATGGCTGATGTCTTTAAATGCATGAATGATGAAGTAGATATGACAACTAAGACGACAAAAAAATCACCCGCTTCCCGTCGGGCTAATCATGGCCGCGGTTTATTTCGACGAATTTGGTCTATCAGTTGGAAATTAGGCTTGGCTGGATTAGCTGTAGTGACTTTTTACAGTATTTATCTTGATCAAATTATTGCGCAAAAATTTGAAGGTCAAAAATGGCATTTGCCCGCGCAGGTGTTTAGCCGCTCTATGGCGCTGTACCCCGGTGCGGCAGTCAGCCATCCGCAAATGATGGCTGAGCTTAAGTTGCTCGGCTATCGCAAAGTCGCTAACCCACGCCAAGTGGGAGAGTTTTCGGCATCGAGCACTCGTATTGAATTGTGGCGTCGACCGTTTTTGCATCCTGAAGGCGATCAAGTCGAACAAAGAGTCATGATCAGTTTCGACAGCAATGGCATCAGTTCGGTCACTCGAGTCTCAGACAAGCGTCAACTCGCCGTATTCCACCTTGAGCCAGTATTGCTCGACCGTATTATTACTGGCGATGGTGAAGACAGGCTGTTTGTGCCGACCGAAGAAATGCCAAAGTCGATCGTGCAGGCGTTACTGCTGGTGGAAGATCGTAGTTTTTATGAACACCATGGTGTGAATCCATTCGCGATTGCGCGCGCGGCTTTTGTGAACATCAGCGCCGGTCGCACTGTGCAAGGTGGCTCGACGTTAACTCAGCAGTTAGCGAAAAACTTTTTCCTTTCGAGTGAGCGTTCCTTGCTGCGTAAGGTGCGCGAAGCCTTAATGGCGGTCATTATTGATTTTCGTTACAGCAAAGACGAAATCCTCGAAGCGTATCTTAACGAAGTGTATATGGGGCAGGATAAATCCCGCGCCGTCCATGGTATGGGGTTGGCCTCACGTTTCTATTTCGGCCGTCCTATCAGTGAGTTGACTATTTCCCAGCAGGCATTCTTAGTGGCTGCGATTAAGGGACCGTCTTACTACAATCCATGGAAATATCCGGATCGTATTCAAGAACGCCGTGATCTAGTATTGCGTTTACTCATGGATGCGGGGGATTTAACCACGGCTGAGTACAAGGTGGCGGTAGAGTCCCCCTTAGGGATCCGTAATCTCAATAAACCAGCACACCAGAAATTGCCGTCCTTCTTCGCTCTGGTAAAACAGGAAGTGAACGAGCGTTATGGCGATGCGCTATTGAAGCAATCTGGGGTGAAAATCTATACCACGCTCGATCCTATGGCCCAAGAAGCCGCCGAAATTGCGGTGACTCAAACCCTCAAAAGCTTAGATAAGAGCAATAAATCATTGCAGATTGGTATGGTCGTGACCGACAAATACACGGGCGGTATTGCGGCTATGGTCGGCGATAAAACCCCGGGATTTGATGGCTTTAACCGCGCGGTTGAAATTCGTCGTCCTATTGGCTCGTTAATTAAGCCTTTTGTGTATGCTACGGCTCTGGCACCTAATAGCCAATTTACCTTAGCGACACCTCTTAAAGATCAACCTATTACCTTGAAAAGTGAGCAAGGTAAGACATGGTCACCACAAAACTTTGATAAGAAGTTCAGTGGTCAGGTGCCTTTGTTAACGGCATTGAAAAAGTCGATGAACGTACCGACGGTAAACCTTGGGATTGCTGTGGGTGTAGATGCGGTCGCAACAACATTGGCTAAATCGGGTTGGCAGGAGCCGTTAAACGAGTATCCCTCCATGTTACTCGGCGCCGTCAATGGCTCGCCATTAATGGTAGCGCAAGTGTACCAAACCTTAGCTGATAGCGGTGTTTATCGTAAGTTAACCACTGTGACCGCTGTGCTAGATTCTGATAAGAACCCATTACCAGTGACGCGATTGCCTAAAGAGCAAGCTATAGCACCTGAGACAGATTTCTTAATTCAATTTGCTATGCAGCAAGTCGTGAATACGGGAACGGCAACGCGTTTAGGTAATGCTTTCCCTGGCGTTGGACTGGCGGGTAAGACTGGCACCAGTAACGACAGCCGTGACTCTTGGTTTGCGGGCTTTGATGAGCGTAATGTCGCCGCCATTTGGGTTGGTCGTGACGATAACGGTAAAACCAGCTTGTACGGTAGCAGTGGCGCCATGGCCGTATATCTTGCCTTCTTAAAGGAACGTCCACCTATTAGTCTGCGCTCAATTCCTGTGAACGGTGTAGTGAAGGGCTTTTTTGACCGAGATACAGGTGTTGCTAAGGAATCCACTTGCAGCAATGTCGATGCGCTTCCGGCATTAGCTGCGACCTATCGTCCAGTGAATAACTGCGGCGACCCTTTGCAGTGGTGGCAGAAAATTTTCTAGGTTAATAGGGTCGATAATGGGCCAATAACGCACTTATGCGTTGGATATAAAACCTTTTAGTCAGTAGAACCTGTGCCGATGGAAGTGGTGTGATCGAGGGCAAACTCGGGGCGCCAATCTTCCCTTTGCACGGGACGTTAATCCAAAGTGAGAAATGACATGTTTAAAACCGCTGCCGCTGTGCATATTTTAGTTAAACACAAAGAACAGGCTGAGGATATTGTTAAGCAGCTGAATAATGGTGCTAATTTTGCTGTGCTCGCTAAGCGTTTTTCCTCTTGCCCTTCGGTCAAAAAAGGTGGCGATTTAGGCGAGTTCAAAAAAGGCCAAATGGTGCCACAGTTCGATAAGGTTGCATTTTCAGGTGAATTACTGGTGCCGCATATAGTGAAAACTAAGTTTGGCTGGCATGTGGTTAAAGTGTTGTATCGCACTTAATACCCCAGTAATAAGCGCATCTTCACCGAACGTTATTTTCGACTAATCAAATAGATTGGAAGATTAGGGAGCGATCAGCATGAAATTTAGTTTTAACACCGAAGATGCGAGTCAAGTTTGCGTAGGGGCTTTTGCCCTTGCGGTCCCCGTTGCATTTTCTGAGGAAGCGTGGCATCTCGGTGAGACTTTACCTTTATTGAATATCGGTATGCTTTTTAGTTTATCGCTGCTCTTTCTTGGGGTATTCACCTATCACAGCGTGTTCCAACAGAATATTGCTTCCCGCGTTCCTGTGTTTATTTTTCGTATCGTGGTGGCGTATTTGCTCACAGCCCTCGTGGTTTTCCTCGTGCTGCTTTGCCTCGATAAAGTGCCATTTTTTGAGGATCCACTAACCTCTATAAAACGGATCATAGTGATCACTATGCCAGCCTCTATGGGCGCTATTGTTGTGGATAGTTTTGATAAGGAATGACACTTTTTCGCTAAATCTCATGACTTTTGTCACTGGTTGATTGCGTTTGTCTTGCGCATACTTATTTCCATGTTCTGACTTTGACATTGATTAAGCGTCATAAGCAGATCTAAATGTTGAGCTTGATAACGATAACGCCAATAGATAAAGGAAATGACTATGAACACTGGTGCCCTCGCTTTACTTATCCCAATACTCGCAATTGTTGGTGGATATGTGGTCGCTATAATGAAAATCCGCAACAAACAAGGTGTGTCGACGCGTGAGCAAGTGGCCGAAAACCAAGCTTTTCAGACCGAGTTAGCCATCCTTCGTCAGCGTATCGAAGTGCTAGAGCAGTTAGCCACTGACGATGGTTTTCAGTTAAAGCGTGAATTTAAAAAGGTCTAACGATTTATTCCTTGGCTTATCGGTGGCTAGGCAATACTTACGTTTTAGATGTTATTTGTTCTGACAAGGTATTGCTCGCCAAACGATAAATGATGTTGAGTTATTTTAAATGAGTCACGAGTGATGAAAACGGCCTTATTTAGCTAACATTTCTGCGGCATTATCGGCTGTTATATGTCGCGTCATCACGCCATAAAGGCTCTATCTTGCATAAAATTCCGCCTAATATCTGCAGAATGAACCTGAAACGTCAACAGATCCTGATACCCCTGTCATTTGTTTGGCTTTACAAATGTGGGCAGGGTGTTACTTTGTACGCCTTACGTGGGTCAAGTCATCGGGTGAGTTAAATACCTAATTTAAGGTAAACTCGTGATAATTTTGTTATCCATCCCTGTATTGAGTTATTACAAATAGAGTTTATATGTTTCTAGCGCCTTATTTTTCTAAGCAAAATCAAGCTATTTCCGTTTCAGCACAACAAGCCAGTGACTTCGCGAAGAAAATTGCGCAGGACTTTAATCCTATCCACGATGTGGGGGCAAAACGCTTTTGCGTACCGGGAGATTTACTGTTTGCCCTAGTATTGACTCAATATGGTTTGAGCCAGAGCATGAAGTTTAGCTTTGCGGGTATGGTGGGGGATAGCGTCGAACTGCAATTCCCTGAACAAGTGAGCGAGAGTTTTTCGATTCGCGATAGTCGTGAAAAAACCTATCTTAATGTCAGCCGTCATGGCGATGTGAGTTGCTGCGATGCGCAGACCGAATCCTTTATTCGTCAATATGTTGCTTTCTCTGGGCATAATTTTATCGATATCCTGATCCCTTTGATGAAACAACATCAAGTGATGATCAACCCAGAACGGCCTTTAGTGATTTACGAAAGTATGTCGTTTGACTTAACCACCCTCGATTTTGTGCAAGTGACCTTATCACTCGTTGGCCAAGATTTAAAAATCGATGGTAAACGTGGCGATGTGACATTGCACTTTGAATTACACAGTGGCGACACTTTAGTTGGCACAGGTATCAAAACCTTAGTGATGAGTGGATTACGTGCTTACGATGAGGTTCTTGTACAGCAAATGCGCGCCACCTATGAAGGTCGTAAAACTGATTATTGATTGACGTAAAAGCAATAGGTTGGCGTTTTGTCTTTTAGATAAAGCGCCATGCAATCCTTGATAGCGCGATTAAATGCTAGCAATTAATTGTTATTGACTGATAGCTGCGACACGATTGCTGAGACGTTTTCCGCGCCGCTACGTATTTCTCCCATCACCAATGTTACCTCCGCTAACTGTTGTTTTCCTTCCAGTGCAATACCTTCAACTTCGTTCATCATGCTAGTTGCACTTGTGGTGAGTTGTGTATTTTTAGTGACGACGGCGGCAATCTCACTGGTTGATTTACTGGTTCTGGAAGCAAGCTGCCTTACTTCATCGGCGACAACGGCAAAACCTCGGCCTTGTTCCCCCGCTCGTGCGGCCTCAATTGCGGCATTTAATGCTAGTAAATTAGTTTGATCGGCAATCGAACTAATGGTTGCGACTATCGCTTGAATACTTTGAGATTGTTCATTGAGTTGAGTTATCGCCAAGGTCGCTTTATGGGTTTGCTCGGCAATAGCATTAGAGGTATTTACGGTCGCATTGAGTAAATGTACGCCTTGTTCTGCTTGCTCGACGGTACGTTGTGACGTGGTCAGTGCAATATTGGCGGCTTCACGTACAGCGTGGCTTTGCTCGATCCGTTTGCTGATATCGCTCGCAAATTTAATCACTTTAACCACTTTACCTTGCTCATCCATAATAGGATTGTATGCTGCTTCTAACCAAATCGAATCGCCATAAGCATTTTTACGTTCAAAGAGACCGCTGCTATATCGACCTTGCTTTAGATCGTCCCAAAAGTGTGGATTTTGTCGATAAAACTCATCAAAACAGAAAATACGATGGTGTTTACCAATAATCTGCTCTTTGCTAAAGCCCATTGTCTTTAAGAAGTTAGTATTGGCTTTCAAAATCGTGCCATCGGTAGTGAATTCAATAATGGCTTGCGAGCGATTCAAGGCATTAAAAATGGCCGCTTGGTCGTCAAGTTGGTGCTTATCTTGGGTGATATCAACGGCTGTTTTCATTATTTTAACGACTTTACCTGCCTGTTTTATGGGGAAGTAAGTGGCTCTAAGCCAGATCTCTTGGCCATTTTTATTCACTCGTGCAAAATTGCCTTCCTGTGGATGACCTGCTTTTAGATTGCTCCAAAATTGCTGGTAGGTAGCAGAATTACCATAAGCCGCTGAGCAAAATAGTTTGTGATGTTGGCCTACGACTTCATTAAGTGAATAACCTACCGTTTTTAAAAACAACGTATTAGCATCGAGAATTATCCCATCAGGCGTAAATTCTACTGTGGCAATACTGTGCTTAATCGAGTCGATGATCGACTCCGCCTCTTGGCGTTTACTTTCGCTCACTTCTAGGCTTTTACGTAATGAAGAGTTGAACACTGAGATACTCCTGATGAGTCTAACTGACTCAAAAACTGCAGTTCTTTATTGAAAGCTCGATATTTCGAGCTAGATATACTGATAAATATAGCTGTGATTTTAATATGTGGTTTATTTCTATGAAACGCGTGATCGGGATCTATATACCTAAATTGAGTAAAAAAGATCACTATTCCTCGGTTTATTCACGAATAGGCATAGCTAGAAAGCATTAATGATGCGATTAGGCTTAATCAGATTGAATTAACGCTAAAGAAAAAGCTGCCAAAGGGCAGCTTCTTAAGTGTCATCTATGCTCGGCGGTTAGCTTAGTTTTTCAATCTTAGCTGGTAGCCCTTGTCTGGCCGAAGCGCCACTTGCCCAATCTACCAGCGGGTAGCGGCCGTGGCGACTCGGATCAAACAGATTCAAGTCGTTCATATTGATGCCGACTCGGATCAGCGGATTGGCGGCGATTTTAAGGTTGTCGATCACTACGTCCCGCGCGCCGAGTTCCTTATGACCATAACCGTGTTCGATAGCGATGCAGTCAGGGTGCACTCCGGCAACACATTCTACTAAGGCAATCACGCTGCCGTTGGGCGTGCTGATCTTGACCGTGTCACCTGTGCTGATCCCAAGTCGACTGGCGGTCTTCTCGTTCAGTCGTACTGGATTATTAGGGTGCACTTGGCGCAAACGATCCGAGCCAATACTCATAGAGCTCATGGTGTGGGATTTGTAACTACTGATCAGCAAAGGCCATTGTGATTTATTAAACGCCTTATCGAGCGGGGTGCCATTGGCTAATGCGGGTTGATATAAGCGTGGGCAGCCACTCATAAATTCCCCTGTGAGACTGTTACGGCGACTGCCCACTTCGGGATTCCACAGCATCATAGGTTTTGGCCAAACCTTGGTTGGATTCCCTACTTCATCCCGTGCACCGCTCATATTTTCAAAGCGGCCGCCGCGGGCAAATAAGTAGCTAACTTTTTTGACTTCATCTGGCTTGAGTCTGGCGTTGAGCTCACTTTGGATACGACTCACACCGCTAAGATACATGTCCTCAGCGTTGATATCGGCGATGGCTTTACCCAAATAGGCCACGTTGGCGGCACCATAGAGTGAGTAATCCGCTGCGCGCGTTAACGGATGTAAGCTGCCATCTGCTGCCTTAACGGCATTTTCGCCAAAGCCAGGTAGTTGCAGTTTTATCGCCACTTGGCTCAAGAAAGACTCCATGCACACCACATCACCACTGGCCATCTTTGTGACCCTTGGTTCGACAATCGGCCAGCGACCTGTCGTTTCTTTCGTCAGAGTCCCATGCCAAGAAGGGCTCCAACCCCATGACTCGTAAGTTAATGTGTCGGGCACGATATAATCCGATAGCGCCGATGTTTCGTTAATAAAGCTGTCGATACTGATAAACAGTGGCAGCACTTTGGGATCTTTCAGTTGTTCACCAATGGCTTCACCTAGGCCCGCTTGACCATAAATCGGATTGCCCATGTGGTTAATCCATGCTTTGAGTCGATAGGGATAACCGTGCACCGCCGCCGTTAAATGTTCGCCAAGCAAGGGCGATGAAATCGGAAACCAAGGCTCCTTTGCAGGATAAGGCGATTCGCCCGCTTCGACTTTACGGCGATACTCTGAGGTTTTCTCGTAGGGGAATTTAGATCGCGATAGGAATACGCCCTTAGGCTCGACCATGCCGTCAAACTCCAGCAGATTATACCTTGGGCCTTTACCAAAGGCGGGAAAGGAACCGCCGGAAGCTAATGCGCCACCTTTTAAATTGATATTACCTATCATGGCGTTGAGCATCATGATTGCCCACGCGCTATAAAAACCATTGGCGCTCATTGTGCCGCCGTGGGAGATCACCGCAGCCTTAGTGCCATGGCTGGTAAATTTATCCGCGAGGGCGATAATTTGCGCCTCGCTGATATCGCACTCCTTGGCATAGTGTGCCATCTCGAAGCTCTGCGCCGCTTCACTTAACAGTTGGAAGCTAGATTTAACCGCAATCATCCCCTTAGGTGTGTCGACGTTTTGGTCAACGTCGAGCTTGGCTTTCAGGCTTTGGCTTGCCAAAACTATCTTGCCACTCGCGGCATCGACAACCAACTGCGAGTCTTGCTCGCCGTAGGCTTTGCCGTCGAAAGGTAAGCCAAGATCGCTGGCAAAGAGATATTGGCCATATCTTGGATGGGTAGGTTCGCTGACGATCAAGAAGCCTGCGTTACTAAAACCACGGTAACCTGATGCTTTTGCTGCATCGACATTGGGCGCACTCAAAAAATCGGCGGCGTAGCGCTGATTATCAATAATCCAGCGCAACATGCCCATGGCGAGTGCCGAGTCGGTGGCGGGGCGGATCGGCAGCCAAGTATTGTTACCCGCGCAAGGTTGATTCGAGGTATTGGGTAGCATGGGCGACACCACCACATAACTGAAATTGGTGTTATTCACCCGCGCGTTAGCCAATTGTCTTGCTTGGCGTTTAAAGGGATTGCCCGATTGCTGCGGTGAAGTGCCGATAAATAGTAAAAATTCACTATGGTCCCAATCGGGTTTTAAGTGGGCGTATTTTTTCAAATCATCCAATAAAGCGCCCGCTCCAGCACGGTAGGTAAATCCACAGTAAGCGCCGTGGTTGGCAAAGTTGCGCGTGCCAAAGCTGTTGAAGGTGAAGCGTTTGATAATGGCATCGCGGCCTTCATCTGATGCGTTTGAGACCAGTAACTGGTTGGCCTTAGGGCCGTATTCTGGATTATTGGTATCGAGCGGCGTGGCGATATCACGAATCGCTCTTAAGCCTTCGACTTGGCCCTCACCAAATAAATCACCACCTTCGACGACTTCATTCAGCAATTGCTCAAAGCTAATGCTCTGCCATTGGCCACTGCCGCGCTTACCCACGCGTTTAAGGCATTGGGTAACGCGGTGTGGGCTATCTAATTGTTCTAGCATGGCATTACCGCGGGCGCAGGCGGTGGAACGTCCTTGCAGCCCTTGTTCTTGAAAGGCGCTAAGCCCAACAAAGGCGGTTTTGATAGGCGTATCGAAATCGATATGTTCCCGCGATGACAACGGATGATAAGGATTACCGCTGATACGGATGATTTTATCGGTTTTTTGATCGATACGAGCGCGCACGCCGCATTTGGTCCAGCAACCTAAGCACATAGTATTGGCGATGCGTTGATCGTCATTGCTGATTAACTGGCCTGACTGTAAATCGACTTTGTATTCAGGTGCTAAGGAATTGCCGTGCAGCGGATCTTGGGTTGGTTTTCCTGAGGTACCATTGACGACACCTTTACCTATTTGCGCTAATGTATGGCTATAACCCGCGGCAAATAATCCCACACCACCCGTTACAGCGGCCCCTTTGATAAAACGACGTTTACTCTTATCCATGATGGACTCCTTAATTCTGTAAACTATTTGGGTGCTCAGCGAGCAAGTTTTGCCGCAGGCGTTTGGCGAATAAGTTCGGAGACCAGCGCCATTAATGCTAACCAGAGGCCGAAGGTACCAGCTATTCCTAATAGCCCTTCAGGTCCCCAAGGCAGTTGATAGAGATAAGTCCCCGCGCCGTATTTAGGATCGGTTTGCGCTTGAATTAGCACTATCCAGCGAAATCCCCACGCAAGGTGAATGGCCGTGAGGCTGACGATTAGCATTGCCACATTGGGTAAGTGACGAATGGCGAGCATCAGTGCCAGCACGGCGAGTGTGATTAGCACCCAAATCGCGGCCAGTTGCCAGCTTGGGCTGGTTTCAAGCAATAATGCGGCTTCGGGGGCCGAGCCCTTATCGAATAACGCCCAGCCGATAAGGCATAGGGCGAACAGACCAAAGCTGGCTCTTACCCAGAGTAATAGGCTGTCTTGGGTGCGCTGTTGGTAGCCCTTTAATAGTCGATTCAATACCACCAAAGTGCCGCAGGCGGCGAGCAGGGCGCTCATTGCCATCAAAGGTGGCAGCCAATAGGTATGCCACAGTGGCCGCGCCTTAATGGCCATGGTTTCCATGCCAGTGTAGAGGGCGATACTGCAGGCACTCAGGGCCGTGATCAGTGCGATCGGCTTGATGAATTTGTCACTGTTCCAATCACCGAATCTCAGTAATTGGCCTATTTTATTCACCCAATCTGAGTCTTGATTCGTGGTGTGCTTAGGCAGATATTGACGCAGTAGCAGCCAAGCAAACACTGCGCTGGTGCCCGAGAATACGGGCAGTAAAAAGGCGCCATACCACATCCAAGAATCAGGGCGAACTTGCGCATAAAAATGCCAAGCCCGCAGCGGTTGGTGTAAATCGGCGAGTAAGGCGATAGGGGCGACTATGCCTGCGGTTAACATTAAACAGGCGCAGAGCTTCAGCAATCTGTCATCGGGTTTGGGTTGGCTAAACAAATGTATTGTCGCTACCCATACGCTGGCGTAGGCGAGCCCCATCATAAAAAAGTATTGTACTGCCCAAGGTAGCCAAGTAATGGCGATATCTGGGGTAAAGATTTCTTTAATGACCATGGTGGATCTCCTCGCCAGTATCGGTAAGTAAGGTTCTAACGGGGGCTTGGCCGCTAATCTTGTCCTCAAAAGCGCTGCTCATGCCGATGTAGAACACCCGTGGTGCAGTGTTGGCCGTCGGTTTGAGCACCTTGATATCGGTTTTGTTGGCGGCGAGCAGTTGGCTTATCTGGCTGTTGGGATTATTTAGATCGCCAATCACACGGGCTTCTCCTACGCAGGTTTCGACACAGGCAGGCAGTAATCCTGCATCTAACCTATGGGCGCAGAAGGTACATTTGTCGGCGGTATTGGTGTCGTGGTTGATAAAGCGCGCATCATAGGGGCAGGCTTGCACGCAATAGCCACAACCAACACACCATTCATTGTTGACGACCACTATGCCGTCCTTGCGCTGGAAGGTCGCGCCCGTAGGACAAACTGGGATGCAGGGCGGGTTTTCGCAGTGATTACAAAGTCTTGGCAGCATTAAAAACGCAGGCGGAGTGGTATTTTCCTGCTGCGAGACTTCATACTGCTGCACTGTGGTGCGAAATTGCCCGAGGGGCGGTTGATTCTCGATAGTGCAAGCGACGGTACAGGCTTGGCAGCCCACGCAGCGGCGCAAGTCAATTACCATACCGTAACGTTTACCCACTTGCCCTTCGCTGGCACTGTGCATTTGAGGGCTGCGCTTATCATCCTGTGCATACACTTGCACGACAGGGATGAGTGCGGCGCCAACACTGACGCTGGCCATTTTGCCGAGAAACTGACGTTTACTCTTGTCCATACAGATTTCCTTCACTACTTGCAGATGGCGAATAAACTGGCTCATAGACCTAGAGTTAAGGTTTATGGCGAGGTTTACAGGCATTCTGTAAAAGGGGAGGCGGCATAACTATAGTGGTTTTCCACATATCGGGTGTGGACTTGATCTAGCGCAACAAATATCCGTTAGAATAGCCTTCAAAATGCTAGGGTTTTATTTTTTGTTACTTGAGTTTGGCCTTTTCTTAGCTTGAGTTGGACTTGATTTTAGTGTGAGTGACTGGGGATAAAGGATTGCACTTCATGTTATTGAGGATGATGAAAACTGTGTTTCGCTTAGCTGTATCGGTCAAGTGGCCGTTATCGATTCTGAGCACTCCACATTCCGTGGCAATACCGAGAAAAAAGCCAAGGAACGCAGTGTTATTCCTATGCTTGCTGGCTTCGGTTAAGGTGTTTGCTGCGGAGCCACTAAATCAAAGTGCGCATTCGGGATTAACTGACCCTGAGGTTGTTGCTCAAGTTGCTATCGAAGAGCCCAGTTATCAAGTGGTCGATGTGGGCGTGTTAGCCATCCGCGGTTATAAGGCAACCATCAACCGCTGGCAACCTTTGATGGGGTGGCTCGAAACCCAAATTCCCAACAGTTACTTTAGGTTACATCCTCTCACCCTCGATGAGCTAGCTAAGGGCGTTGAAACCCAAGGGCTCGATTTTGTGATCACCAACCCAGGGCAATCCGTGTTGCTGGCGCGGCAATATTCCCTTACTTGGTTGGCGACCCTGCGCAGTCCGTTAAATAATGGCGCGGCGATGCAAGTGGGTTCGGCGCTGGTGGTGCGCGCCGATTCGCCCTATCAAACCTTAGCTGATCTCAAGGGGCGTCGGCTCGGGATCGTATCGAAAAATGCCTTTGGTGGTTACTTGACCTTAGTGTACGAAGCGCAGCTAAAGGGTATAGATTTGCCTCGCTTTGTGGGTGAGATTATTCCGCTGGGGTTCCCGCTAGATAATTTGTTGTATCAGTTAGATAACAAAAAAACTTCCACAGAGCGACATCAACCGTTAGACGCTGCGGTCGTGCCTGTGTGTCAGCTTGAGCAGATGCAAACGGAAGGTCTTATTAACATCGCCCATTATCGAGTGCTCGATAATCAAGCGCCGGTGGGATTTAATTGCCAAGTCTCGACCCACCTTTATCCCAACTGGTCTATGGCAAAGACCAATCGCGCCTCCCAGTCTCTGGCTAAAAGTGTGACTCAAGCTTTGCTGGCGCTGCCCGAAGATCATCTCGCCGCTAAGTCTGCCGATTCTGCGGGCTGGACCACGGCAGTGAGTCAGCTTGCGATCGATCAACTGCTTAAAGATCTCGATATGCATCCTTTGCAGGCACCATGGTGGCAAAGGGCGTGGCAGTGGATCAAGTTACATCAACAATGGGCTTGGCTTGTTTTGGGGATTTTGGTTTTACTCAATGTGTATCATTTTTGGCTTGAATACCGCTTTAGTCGTCGTGGCCGTGAGTTGATTAACACTCAGCGCCAGCTCAATGAAAACCGTGCGTTACTGGAACATGCCCAGCGTATTGCAATCGCGGGCGAGCTTGGCGCGAGTCTCTCCCATGAACTCAATCAACCTTTGGCGGCGATTGGCCATTATTGTCATGGCGCCGAAGTGCGATTACAGCGGGGGACGAGCCCTGAGGAGTTGCAATCGGTGTTGACGCTGATCCAGCAGGAAGTCACGCGCGCCGATAGTATTATCAGTCGCTTACGTAATTTATTGAAGAAGCGACCTGTGTCGAAACAGCCTTTGTATTTGCATGAGTTGGTCAATGATACTGTGCCGCTGCTCGCCTATGAGTTTGAACAACATCAGATAAACCTTGCCGTCAATGTGAATGGTGAACCTTATTTACAGTCCCTCGATGAAGTTGGCATGCAGCAGTTGTTGCTTAACTTGCTGAAAAACGCCTTTGACGCCTGCGTTCAGCGGTTAGAGCTTGAATCCAGTGGCACCGAACAGAGCATCACGCAAAAGCCATACACACCCACGATCGATATCGATCTTCGCTATCAAGAATGTACGCTCTTGCTGACGGTCACAGATAATGGCACTGGGTTAACCGAAGAGACCAGTCTGCTGATGCAAGCATTTTATTCCACTAAATCAGAGGGGTTAGGTTTAGGCTTAGTGATTTGCCGTGATATTGCCGAGAGCCATGGTGGGACGTTTAGCCTAGAAAGCGCTATGGGTGGCGGTTGCCAAGCGCAGGTGGCAATACCGCGTAAACCTGAACCCAATGGAGCACAATAATGAGTCTTGCCTTACCAGTGTATTTAATCGATGACGATGACTCAGTGCGTCGTTCTTTGCGTTTTATGCTTGAAAGTTATGGCCTTAAGATCACCGACTTTGATAGTGCCGAAGCCTTTTTCACCATAGTTGACTTAACACTACCGGGTTGTGCGCTGGTCGATGTGCGTATGCCGGGTTTGAGTGGTCAGCAGTTGCATCTTGAATTAGTGGCAAAAAATAGTCCGCTAGCGGTGATTTATCTCACTGGCCATGGCGATGTGCCAATGGCGGTAGATGCGCTTAAATTAGGTGCGGTGGATTTTTTCCAAAAACCCGCCGATGGCGCTAAGTTAGCCGAGGCGGTCGTCAAAGCGTTGGAACATACCAAGGCGCATCATCAAGACAATCAGTATCTTGAGACTTATCAAGCGCTCACGCCAAGGGAGCGGGAAATACTCAACCTGATTGCCCAAGGCCTGAAGAACCAAGAGATCGCCGATAGTCTCTGTATTGCCATGCGCACGGTTGAGATCCACCGTGCCAATTTGATGAAAGGCATGCAAGTGGGATCGCTGGCGGAAATGATGCTGATCTACAGTCGGATTGCCGAACGCCTGCGTCTCGAATAAATCCGCTGGAATTTACCTTTTATCGCGCTAATTGCCGCTTTGTTAGCCGCCTATTTTGGCTAAGTTGTCGTATCATTGGCCGTTTGATTTGAGCCTAGCTATAGGGTTATGTTTTTGCTGAGCAATGGGCTGAGATGTGAGCCAAGGCATTAGTGCATCGCTGCTTAATTGCCAATACACTGTGATTGCCTTATTTTAGGGGCACTATTTTTAGGCCACGATTTTTAACATCACTTTTTAGTCACTTTTTAAAGTGTTTATTTACAGTGACGATTTTAACGTCATTGGCCCTCTTGGATTGTTTTCTCTTATTTGTGTAGAAGCTTCTGCAGCTTAGATAAGACTCTCCTGTTTGCATAAGGAATGAAATGGCAAGCTTGATTCGTATTGTGCTGATTGATACGCACCTTCCGGGCGTGGTGGAACTCGCCCTCAATGGTCATACCAACATTTGTGGTACTAACGCCTCGGGTAAAACGACATTACAACGTCTAGTCCCTGTTTTTTATGGTGAATACCCAAGCCGCGTGGTGCCTTCGACCCGCGACAGTTTCGAGCGTTGGTATTTGCCACACGATTCAAGCTACATCATTTACGAATATCAAAAGGCCGATGGCTTACTGTATCAAGCCGTGTTGGCCTCTGCGGGCGATGGGAAGGGCGTTAACTATCGTTTTATCGCCAAAGGTTTTGAGCTAAGCGATTATATTAAATCGCAAAATGGCGACACTATTCTGTGCCACACCATGGCGGAATTAGGCCGTGATTTAAAACGTGCCGGCATCGCCACCACTAATTTGCTTAATACCCGTGAATATCGCGCCATTATTCAAAACGATCGCACCCTATTAAGCACGGGCAGCAACCGCAGTGAACTACGCGGTTATGCACGCCAATTTGCCCTGTGTGAGGGCGAGCATTCCCTGCGCCACATCGAAAAACTCGCTAAAGCGGTGCACTCCAAAGAAGGCAAGATGGAGACGGTCAAATCCATGATCGCCGCCATTTTAGAGGAAGATGGGGTTAATCCGCCCAGCTCACGTTTGAATCCGCAGCGCGTTGAGGCGTGGATCCGTGAGAGCCAACTTATCCAAGGCTTTGAAGTTATTCGTCCTGAATTTGAAAAACTCGAACAAGAATTTAACCAACTGCTTAGCGCCGAACTGCGTTTATCGAGTTTATCCCGTGGTTATCGCAACGATGAAACCTTAGAAGCCGATCGTCAAGATATTCAGCAAACCTTATCTAAAGAACTGAATTTAAAGCTAAGATTGCTCGATGATGAATGGAAAGAGCAGCGCGATGAGCTCAATCTCGATTTATCGGCAGCTAAGGGCGATGTGGCAAAGTGCGAGTATGAGCTCGATGCCATTGAAGATCAGCATGCTGCCTTTTTAGATGCCAACATAGAGCAAGCCAAGGCCGATCTTGAGATGCTGCCGAACTGGCGCACCGATGTTGAAAACCTAAGTGAACGCCATAAGCTGCAAACCGAGAAGCACCAAGACATTGAGGCGGCGTACAATGCCCGTCGCAGTAAGATTGGCGAGCAGTTAAACCGCGAGCTTGAAGGCCTGCATAGCGACCAAGACAAGCAGCGTGAAGCCCGCGATAAGCAACGTGAAGTGGCGCGCACCGATATTGACGCCCTAGAGCTGCAATGGCGCAACCAAATGGATGCGGGCAAGGCTAGCTTTAGCGAGCAGGAATACCAATTCAAACTCACTGCCGCCGAGCTTAAATTGCGTGTTGATGGCGTGACTTACACCGAAGAAGAAAAGCTGAGTCTCGCGATTTTCGACGAACGTATTCACCGCGCCGACGAAGAACAAGAAAGCTGCAATGCCAAGGTTGAACGTTTAAGTAGCGATGAACGCAAGCTCAGAGCCAAACGTGACCAAGCCAACGAAGCCTTGCGTATCGCCACCTTAAGGGTGAACGAGCGTCAAACTGCGCTGGATGAACTGCACCATATGCTGTTCCCGCAATCTCACACCCTATTGGAGTTTCTGCGTAAAGAAGCCCAAGGCTGGGAGCAAAGTTTAGGGAAAGTGATCGCACCTGAACTACTGCATCGCACTGATTTACATCCAAGCTTAGTGACTGAATCGAGCGAAGCTTTCTTTGGCGTGCATTTAGATCTTAAAGCGATCGATGTGCCTGAATATGCCGCCTCCGAACAAGAGCTGCGTATTCGGTTAAGCAAAGCCGAAGAAGCCCACACTAGTGCCCAAGAAATGCAGGCCGAGGCCGAATCTCAGCTGGTGGCCATTAATGGCGAGTTGGATAATCTTAGCCGTGAACTGACCTTTGCCCGCACGGCTTACAAAAATAGCCGTGACGATCTGCGTCGCCTATTTGATGAAAAGCGCAGCGAGCAAGAGAAAATCAACAAAGCATTGAGCGAGCGCAAAGCCCATGCGGGACAAAGACTAACTCAACTCGATGGTGAGCTAAAACAGCTTAAACATCAGCACGAACTCTGGCTCGAAGATCAAAAAGAGCAAGCGCTTGAAGCGCGCATGGAAAAGAATGCCTATTGGCAGGAAGTCATCGGCGCGCTCGACAATCAACTCGGCCAAATTAAAGCGACCATTGAAGGGCGCCGTGAAAGTGCCAAAATCGAGCAGAAAGCCTGCGAGACTTGGTACAAAAACGAGCTTAAATCCCGTGGTGTGGATGAGGATAATATCCTCAAACTCAAGCAACAAATTCGTGAGTTAGAAACCAAAATCAGCCGCGCCGAGCAGCGTCGCAGCGACGTACTGCGCTTCGACGATTGGTATCAACACACTTGGCTTGCGCGCAAACCTAAACTGCAAACTCAGCTTAGCGATGTGAAGCGTGCGGTATCGGAAATCGATCAACAGCTTAAGGCGAAAACTCAGGATGTTAAGGCCCGTCGTCAACAACTTGAAACCGAGCGTAAAGCGTCCGATGCGGCGCAGGTTGAAGCTTCTGAAAACTTAACGAAGTTACGCGCCGTAATGCGCAAATTGGCCGAGCTTAAGTTACCGACCAATAACGAAGAAGCCCAAGGCAGCCTAGGTGAGCGCCTGCGCCAAGGTGAAGATTTACTGCTAAAACGCGATTACTTGATGGGTTCGGTGAAGCAATATGTGGAGCATTTCGACTCAGTGATCGCCAGCAAGTCAGGTTCGGGCCTTGCCGAAACCTGGGAGCGTGCCCGCGAAGAATCGAGCTTTATCAACGACAAAGGCATTCGTCTGCTGGATTACCGTAAGTTAGTGCCACAGCTTGAGCAATTGCTGAACGTAATAGTGCCGCAATCGATTACTGCGCTGCGTGAGCAGGGGCGGATTTTCGGCGTCGACTTAACCGCTTTCTACGATGTGTTAGCCGATATCGACCGCCGCATTGCCTCCCAAAGTGCGCGTATTACCCGCGAAGTGGGCGAAGAGTTATTCCTCGATGGCGTGTCTGAATCGGCTGTGCGTATTCGCTCGCGTATCAGTGAGCTAGAGTTCTGGCCTGAGCTTGAACAGTTCGTCAAAGCCTTTAAACATTGGAAAGCCGATGGTTTTAATGGCTTGCCCGATGAGGATTACACCAACAGCATGCGCCGCGCCTTAGACATTATCGGCCGTGCCGCATTAACGGGGGGAATCTCTAAGTTACTGGAAATCGAGCTGCGCCTCAAAGAAGGTAACAGCGACTTAATTATCCGCACCGACAGACAGCTTAACGAATCCTCAAGTCACGGTATGGCGTATCTGATTTTGTGTAAGTTCTTGTTGGCATTCACGCGCTTGCTGCGTGGACGCGCCGATGTGACCATTCACTGGCCAATTGATGAGTTGGGCACTTTGCACCATACCAACGTGAAGAAGATTTTCGACGCCTGCGAAAACAATAATATTTGTGTGCTGGGCGCCTTCCCGAACCCTGAGTCTGAGGTGCTGAACTTGTTCGCCAACCGTTACATTATCAACAAACAAACTAAGAAGTTACAGGTGGTGAAGCCTAAGGTCAACCCAATTGCAGACATGTTGAATAAGCGTTTGTCGAAGGAGGCCATCTAATGAGTGATGCAACCCAAACCGTATTAGTTGGCACTGGCGCTTTGATTGAGCTGTTACTCAAGGGCGAGTTTATTTGCCGCACCACCAATGAAGAAGGTTGGCGCGCCCTTAAAAATAGCAGCACCCGCGAGCGGGTCGAAGCCTATTTAAACCAGATCAACCGTACCGTGGCGTCTGCCGCCGAAGGTGATGTGTTCTTCTGCGGTTATTTGCAGCTCGGCGATAGCGAACGTAAAGTGATTTCATCGCAGTTTAAAGATATCTGTCAGGCATTGATCCCGCTGGTGGAATGGTTGGTATTAGTGCAGGAGGCCAGTGGCCAAGATGCGCCGCTGAGCGAAGGTGCGCCCGTGCGTTTAACCGAGCTGCAAAGCCGCATCGAAGACACGCCGGCGTTTCGTGAGCAGTTAGCCAAACTCAGCCAATATCGTTTATTTGGCTCGACCAGTACCAACAGCGATGCGCAAATCAAGTTAGTCTTCAAACGCTTAGTCGAACTCGGCTATTTAGTGCGCCCCAATGCGGAGAAGCAAATCTATATCGCCACGGGCAAGCTGGATTATTTGTATGAAGTCATTCGGTTTATCGACGAAACCGAAGGCCTAAGCCTAGAAGCGCAGGCGGAAACGGCGACTCAGCGGGACTTAATCTAATGTTGGCACTGTTAAACCTAGGTAAAAGCTGCGACCAAGGAGGCCATGATGAGCAGTAACTTACATCAGGCGGGTGTGAAACTGCTCAAGCAGTTAGGTCGCCATGCTGACATCATTATGGATACCTATTTGGCGGGCTCTCTTAACGAGGATGCGCACGATCCAAGCGTGGTCGAAAAGCTTAAACAGGCAGGGATTTTATGGCGGCCAGAGCCAGATCAGGAGCTGCGGCTTAAGCGTTCTGTGCGAGCCTTGCTCGAAGAAGGCTTAAGTGACGAGCGCAATCGCCAAATCGACTCTAATGTCGGTTCGGCCTTAGCCACGATTAAAACCTTGGCCGATCATTATAAAGAGGCGCGTCATAGCTCAGACTACAGCGCCGCTGAGGCCTATTTATCCGATTTAAGCGAACATGTTTATAGTTTCGCCGACAGTCTGCGTTATTCGATCCGTGTGCTCTGGGGCCGGATCAATAACGAGTTCGGTTACGTTGGTACGATCAACGCTAAGATCCGCGAAAACGAATTAGCTCAAAGCCAAGTGTCTGAATTGCTTAATGGCTTAGAGATGTTCCAGTTTAGTGAGCTAGGCGAAATCGCTGGCGATATCCGTGAACTGCGCAAACTCTTAGTGACGACTTTGCAGGAAACCATGAGCGACTGCGCCCAGGAACTGAGCGTAGTGCAGGGGCGTTTACTCGAACTCTTAGGTCGCTTCAGACAAATCCGTGGCCGTACCCGTTTGCTCAAGGGCTGGTTGCTCTACACTGATTTGCATCCGGATTATCGGCCTGCGGACCATGTATCCCACAAGGAAATCCCGAGTCTATTCAATCGCGCCGAAATCTTGCTCGCGCCTGCTGCGGTAGATGTGCATAACGCCAGCCAAGAACTGGAGTTGATGGGCATAGTCGCGCACATTAAAGCCATCAGCCGCCATCCTGTGATTGCGGCTGTGCGTGAGCATGATGTGTCCGTTTCTATCACCCAAAGTGAAGACTTCGATGTGCCGGATAATCCACTCAAACAAGCGGTGGATGAGTATTTCGTCGATGTAATTGAGTCTGGCCTGCGTCAATCTGCGCTGGAATATCTGGCTGATAAGGCTTTGCCTTGGGACGCTGAAAGCTGGATTTATCAAGTGATTGGTGGCTACGAAGGTCTGCCCGATGAACACAAAGCTTATTTTGAGCTTGAGCCATTGGGCGAACCGCATCCCATCTATAGCGGCAACTTTATTATTCGCGATGTTGAGTTATGGCTCGCCTAGGCCAGCAACAATTACAACTGTTGGAGAACGCTTTTATTAAGCGTTCTCCCAAGGTTAAGCTCACGGCTAACTGGCGCGCGATTCATCGCGAGTTAGAAGTGGGTGAGTTAGATGAATCCGAAAAGTATCTGTGTTTTGCGCCCAAAGATTTTGAACTGCTAAGGCAAAGCGTGTTGGCGTTAATGGGGCTTGATTTAAGGCAGCTTGATTTTAATGTCGATCGCATGACTATGTCTGCCAAAAGTCACGATGAAAAGCTCGCTAAGATCCGTCCTGAAGCCGAATACGTTTTGATGAAGTATCTAAGTTTCGAATCTTCACCAACTGGAATTTCAACACGCACATCACTGCGTATTCCTTTGGATGAAGCACAAAAGCATTGCCATGAACTCAATGTCGCAGCCATCCTAGTGGTTGAAAATTTAGATGTATTTGATGTTATCCATCAAGCGCGTTTGCCACAGGATTTAACTCATGTGATGGTTATCTACCGTGGTAGCGGTCATCATTCCCCGATTGGCGTGCGGCATTTTTTGCAAGCGATGGCAGATAAATTGCCGATCATTGCCTTTACCGACTTAGATCCCGCAGGGTTACAAATCGCCCATACCTTAACGGGCGTGACCCACTGCCTTGTGCCACAACTTGTGCTGACAGCACCTGCTGAGTTATTGGCAATAGCACAAATTAATTCTACTGATGATTTCGACAAGCAAGCGAAACAGGTTAAGTATTTACAAAATACCGAGTTAAAGCATTGGCAAAAATTAGCCGTTTGGTTAAATCAACACCAGATTAGTATCAAACAGCAACACCTGCTGGCTCGCGGACTTGAACTGGTGTTAGTGCCATATATTTAGCTGTCATCCATTTCATCTCTCTGCTTTACTGTAATTAACTGGTTTTAAATCCTGTTATAAATTTAAATTCAGTTATTAAGTCTGAGATTTATCTGGCTATTGTTTCTTATGTGTTTAATTTGATGTTATTTTGTGTTTATTTTGTTTGTTTATGCTGGTTTAAATATATTTTGTTAGTGCTTAAATATTGTGCTGATGAATTTTTTATGATTTAAAATCAGTTTATTACTGTTTTTCTGTGATGGTGTTAACTTAATTCAAGATGAAAAAATGAAATTTATTCATTGAATTAACGGCTAGCATGTTTCACTATCCCCGCCTGAGCCAAAAATGGATTGGCAATTGTGCTCATCATGGAAGATGAATAACAAATAAATGACCTTTCTGGGGAAATCACAAGCATGATGAAATCACTTTCGACGCGGATCTTTATTGGTCTGTTTGCCGGCCTTATTTTCGGCACAATAGTGCAATACTTCTTAAACGATATCGGTTTTTTCTCGGGTAATTTAGTCGAGCTTGCCGGTGGCGTTGGTACTATGTTCGTCAATATGATCATGATGCTGGTGGTGCCACTCGTGTTTGTGAGCATCGTTTGTGGTGTCTGTGAGCTGCAAGATCTCAAAAGTTTTGGCCGCTTGGGCGGTAAGACCTTCGGTTTTTATATCATCAATACCTTTGTCGCAATCGCGACCGCATTATTAGTGGCACTGCTACTCGAACCCGGTAAAGGCGTGGATATGAGCAGCACAGACGGCGTAGCCATTACCGCAACAGAGTTGCCAAGCCTGATGGCGCTGGTGATCGACATAGTCCCACGTAATCCTGTGACGGCTTTTATGTCGGGCAATATGCTACAAGTGATCTTCATGGCCTTGTTGCTTGGCGGTGTGATTAAGTCCCTTGGGGAGCATGTTGCGGGTGCTGTCCAAGGTTTTCAAACCGCCAATAAAATCATGATGAAACTGATTTCTGTGGTGATGAGTCTTGCGCCCTATGGTGTATTTGCCTTGATGTTTAAACTCGGCGCGACCTTAGATGCCGGTGTGTTTATGAGTGTGGTTGAGTATATGGTGCTGATCCTCGCGCTGCTGCTACTGTGGATTTTTGTGGTTTATCCTATGGTAGTGGGGATATTTACCCCAATTTCAGCCAAAACCTTCCGCGAGAAGACCCAAGAGCAAGTGCTGTTTTCACTCTCGACCGCAAGCTCAAATGCGACTATTCCCGTGACCATGCGTACTTTAACGGACAAGTTAGGCGTGAACCGTGCTGTTGCTGGTTTTGGCGTACCGTTGGGTGCGACCATGAACATGGGCGGTGTGGCGATTTATATCACTATTGCGATTTTCTTTGTCGCCAACGCTTTTGGCATGCCTATTACCACTGAGCAATTGCCTTCGTTGTTATTTAGTGTCTTCCTATTATCTGTCGGTGCGGGTGGTGTTCCCGGTGGCGGCATGGTGATGATAGGTGTGTTAATCCATCAAATGGGTTTACCGATAGAAGCCTTTGCCATAGTGGCGGCCTTAGATCGGATTATTGATATGGTGCTGACATCCTGTAACGTGGTTGGTGATACTGCGGTGTTGACTATAGTGGATCAAACCGAGAAAGTGCATCAGCTTGAGTCAGCGAAGAGTTAATGTGCCACTAAGTCGTATTCTATAAAAACAAAAGCCACTGAAAACAGTGGCTTTTGTTTAATATTCTCTATGCTGGTATTGATGCGTTGCTAGGTTCGCATCAACTATGTTAGCCCATTACTTAGTGCGAGTAATTTTATCCAGATAGCCCATGGCAAAGGCTGATAATACAAAGGTGATGTGTATTAACAGATACCACATGATTTTGTCGTTATCGATATTCTTCACATCCATAAAGATTTTCAGTAGGTGAATCGACGAAATCGCCACAATCGACGCCGCCACTTTGTTTTTCAGTGAGCCAGAATCTAATTTACCCAGCCAACTTAGCTTCTCACTGTCTTCGCCTACATCCAGCTGCGAGACAAAATTCTCGTAGCCAGAAAACATCACCATCACAATCAGGCCGCCCACGAGGGTGATATCAATCAAGGACAGGGTCACCAGCACTAAATCCACTTCAGTCATCTCAAAAATGATCGGCAGAATATGGAAGATCTCTTGGAAGAATTTAATGCCTAAGCCCAATAAAACAAAGCTGAGTCCCAAATAAATTGGCGCCATAATCCAGCGCGATGCATACATTAATTTTTCAAATATTTGTTCCATAATCCATTAAACCCTTTATCTAAAATGCGGTAAAAAATCGAGTCACTAATGACTAAAACAGTAACATAATGCACTTTATGCGCGCTATTACCCAATCACAAGGGCGTGAGTTACATGCTGTTATTGTGTTTTTTTTGTAACCTCTGTGGTTATTTAACCCTATGTTAGGTGTTAGTAGCGCCACATCGTTTTATTTGCTCTGCCTTTGATATGTCTGATCGTCGCTTTTTTCAACCTAATACCAAGCAAATTCAGCCATGGATGATCATTTTTCTCGGCATTTTAGGGCTTTGATGAAGGAAGTGACATTTGTCATCCTAGATTGCTGACAACTCACACTGCCGTGATGGACATTTTACGCAGATACTTAAGTCATCTAAACAAGGAGGCTTAATCATGCAACATAAATCACTGGACCAACAATTAATCGAATACCGTCAACAACGTGCTTTAGCTGTAAGCGTCCATTTTAGGACGTATTGACGCCTTATAGATTTCGGCCAAGCATCCTGGCTAGATGTCTTTCAGGATCTGCACCAGTCCTGGTGGGATTTTCCACTGGCGGTTATCATCGCTGACCACCATCACTGATTTCTTGTTGATTTTGATAACCACGCCGAACACTTGGCCTTCTTTGGCCTTGAAGTGGACTTTTTGGCCTAAACGTAGCTGGCTTAGAACATTGATGTCGTTTTGCAAACGTAA